>JANQJX010000124.1 GCA_028281425.1 Simkania sp. | reverse complement strand
TCAAGCTGGCAAAAAAAGAGGCCCAACGTCTCAATCATAATTATTTAGGAACAGAACATATCCTTCTTGGTCTCTTAAAATTAGGCCAAGGAATTGCCGTTAATGTTTTGCGCAATCTAAATATTGACTATGACACAGTTTTAGCCGAAATAGAACGCCTTGTGGGATTTGGTCCCGAAATTCAAGTTTATGGCGATCCTGCACTCACAGGCAAAGTGAAAAGAGTCTTTGACTTTGCTAACGAAGAAGCCGCTAGTTTAAATCATAATTATGTCGGAACAGAACATCTTTTGCTTGCACTCTTGCGCCAAACCGATGGCGTCGCAACGCAAATCCTTGAAAATTTAAGCATCAATCTTAAAGAGGTAAGAAAAGAGGTCTTAAGAGAGCTTGAAACATTTAACCTCCAATTACCCCCTATTGGAATTACCAATTCCTCTGTCCCTCCTCGTCAAGAAAAAATGTCAAATTCTATGGGTTCTTCAGAAAAAATCCCAGCACTTCGTGCTTATGGTCACGATTTAACCGAACTTTGTCGTGAAAATAAGTTAGACCCTGTGATTGGGCGTAAAGATGAAGTGGAAAGATTGATCTTGATTCTTTGTCGAAGACGCAAAAATAATCCCGTCTTAATCGGAGAAGCAGGAGTTGGAAAAACAGCTATTGTAGAGGGGCTTGCCCATGCGATTGTCAAAGGTGAGGTTCCCGATCATCTGGCAAAAAAACATCTGATTTCACTCGATTTAACCTTGATGATTGCAGGAACAAAATACCGAGGTCAATTTGAAGAACGTATTAAAGCCGTCATGGATGAGGTAAAAAAACATGGGAATATCCTCCTTTTTATTGATGAACTTCACACCATCGTAGGGGCAGGAGCCGCAGAAGGTGCCATTGACGCTTCAAATATTTTAAAACCAGCCCTTTCGCGTGGAGAAATTCAATGCATCGGAGCAACAACCTTAGATGAATATCGTAAGCATATTGAAAAAGATGCTGCCTTAGAACGCCGTTTCCAAAAAATCAATGTCTCTCCTCCAACAGTTGAAGAAGCAACCCAAATTTTACTTGGATTAAAATCCAAATATGAAGAGCACCATAAATGCATCTATACCGATGAGGCCATTCAAAGTGCCGTCTATTTTTCTGATCGTTATATTACGGGTCGCTTCCTTCCCGACAAAGCCATTGATCTCATTGACGAAGCAGGAGCAAAAGCACGTATTTCAATGCTTCATCAGCCACAAGAAGTGCATCAGCTTGAAGTCGAAATCGAAGATTTGCGCAAAGCAAAAGAGGCCTCTATTAGCAATCAAAACTACGAAAAAGCAGCAAAATTGCGTGACAAAGAGAAAAATTTAAGAGAAAAACTTCAGCTTCTTCATTCCGAATGGGGAAAAATGAAAGAAAAACACCAGGTGATTGTCACTGAAGATGCTGTAGCTCTTATTGTCTCAAAACATACCGGAATCCCTATTTCTAGAATTGTAGAAGAAGAAGCAGCAAAAGTCCTTAAAATGCAAGAGCTTCTAAAATCAAATATCATTGGCCAAGAAGATGCTATTGATATTTTTTGCCGTTCTCTTAGGCGAAGCAAAGCAGACATCAAAGATCCCAGCCGACCTATTGGTGCATTCTTACTCTTAGGACCTACAGGTGTTGGAAAAACTCTTATGGCCAAGCAACTTGCTATACATATGTTTGGAGGGGAAGATGCCCTGATTCAAGTTGATATGTCCGAATATATGGAGAAATTTGCTGTCAGCCGGATGACGGGGTCTCCTCCCGGGTATATAGGACATGAAGAAGGAGGGCAACTCACTGAGCAAGTGCGTCAACGTCCTTACTCAGTTGTCCTTTTTGATGAAATTGAAAAAGCACATCCAGATGTGATGAATTTGCTTTTACAAATCTTAGAAGATGGACGTCTCACCGATTCTTTGGGAAGAAAAGTTAATTTTCGCAATACGATTATCTTGATGACATCAAACCTAGGCTCAGATCTTATTCGTCGTTCTACCGAGGTGGGCTTTGGAGCAAGTAATAAACTTCCCGATTATAAAACAATGAAAGAAAAAATTGATAAAGCTGTTAAAAAACACTTTAAACCTGAATTTATTAACCGTTTAGACGATACGATTATCTTCAAATCACTCGATAAGGAAAGTCTACTTAAAATTGTCGATTTAGAAATCAATAAGCTCAAAAAACGGCTAGAGAGAAAAAACATCTCGATCCATCTCGATCAAAAAGCCAAAGAATTTCTCGCTCATAAAGGATACCAACCCGAAATGGGAGCACGTACTCTCCGCCGCATTATCGAACAAAAACTCGAAGATCCTTTAGCAGAAAAATTACTTTTAGAAGGAGAAGAGATAAGAGAAATTTGTATCCACTTTAAAGATCAAAAGCTCTCTTTTGAAAACCGTGCGCTGCCAAAAGAGAAAGGCAATAAAAACAGTCTTGTCTCTTTAACAGGAAGTAAAGAGAAGCAAAAATAGATTTTTACATGCCATAGGTTAGAATCGTTTAGCCACTTTTAATTCCCATTCTTTGATATAAGATAAAAGCTCTGTTTTATTAGGACGCATAGAAAAGAGTTTAAGAGCTTTCTCATGACTGCTTAAATGTGCAAGTTTTGCTAGTAGATGAAGGTGTCTTTTATCATTACAAGCAAAAAGAAAAAAAATGGTATGAACAGGATGCTCATCTAAAGCTCCCCATTCAATAGGTTTTTCTGGGAAAACAACCACCACCACATCTGTTGGCCCTTTTAAGAGAAAATCTCGGGTATGAGGAACCGCAACTCCATGATTTAGGGCAGTTGGCATAAGTTTTTCTCGATCGAGAAGAAGCTCTGTAATCACAGAGGGATCTAAAGAAAGTGTCTGTGCCATTTTTTCCATTGTTTCTCTAATAAGAGCCTCTTTAGTTTCAGTCTGTAATTCAATGAAAACATCTCCATGATGGATAGCACGGTAAAGACCAAATTCTTGGGGCCCCCTTTTTTGAGATTCTCTAACCCTACTTTGAGAGCTTTTACCTTTAAGCTTTGGATAAATTTCCTGCTCTTCGGTCGGGAGAAAACTCCCCTTTTCTTTTTTTAATCGACAACTCATCATCCAATTTTCTATTTCAATACGACTAAATCGGTATTGATGGTGCAAGCGATAGGCAGGAATTTTTCCCTCTAATAACCAACGTCGAATTGTTGTTTCTGAAACATTTAAAAGTTCAGCAACATCTTTAATTTTGAGATCCATAGGCTTCCCTTATCAAAAAATCTTAACAAAAACTTAAAATAAAGTTTTTGGCAGACAAACTCAAACGTATAATACTTCTGATTTTATTACAACGCCCCATGAAAAAAATTGTTAGCAAAAAATAGAAATGCTCTCCTTTTTAAGGGTAAAGACCATGCTTGACATCCTCCTCTCCGTAAACAAAGAGGATTCCCTAGCGCTTTAACAGCACTTTGAGAGTTAAGCATGCATCGCTGCTTCCTACTAGTTCCTGCTTCATAGAGGTTGCCAACGCATTCTCTCCACAGGCTCACACCCGATGCCCTCGGGCTAA
>JANQJX010000113.1 GCA_028281425.1 Simkania sp. | reverse complement strand
CCAAGCTTACTATTTCTTAAAAATTTGCTGATTTTATCATGACTCACTTCTCCCTCTAATAACGCTTCAAGCCCTGTTGCAGTTGCCTATTTATTTTGGTTGATGAGATCATCTGTATCAATATCTAGCAGTTCTTCTTGAGTCATTTTTTTTCCTTTGATCAGAAAAAAAATATCCCTTTCAAAAAAATCTTTCAACACTCTTTTGCGTAAGGTGAGTGAATCATCTGTAAATATTTGGTTTAATTGAAAACATGGAGTGATTCAAAAACCCCTATTTTCCGATCTCAATGCTTTCTTCTTTACAATTTTATGTCAATCTAAGTGACTCAAATTTACTCCCTCGGATTGCGACCTATTTTTCCCTTTAACCCACATTTTACGCCAACTCTTTCGAAAAGGCGTGCGCGAGTGTTTTTTGAGACTTAAGAAATTCTCGAATGCATAAGTTTGCAACCTTACCCAAAAGAATTTATTGGCATTTGTGAAAACAGTCTGTACCTCTTTTTCAGGCCTGCCTTGAACTGAAAAATTGTTCCGATCCATTGAGATTTTTTTCGAAAATTGTGAAAGGTGCAAATTCACTAGACCCTTGAGAGCAAAAGGAGATGCGACTGATGTCAAGCCTAAGGAGAAAAGATCCTTTAGACGAAGACTTTCCAGTTCAAGGCAGGCCCGGAAAATGTTTTTACAGATTGCAAACATGACTTGCCACACACTAGATGGAAGTTGATGATCAATGGAACTTCGTTTTGGATATATTTTTTCTTTTACAATTTGGAGAATCTATAGAAACAGAAGTTATTTTTATGGATTGCTTACCAGAAACAGTTGCACGAGTTTCATTCTATCCAGGATCTCTTTTTGGAAGAAAGGACATGCGAAATGTAGGTTAAGCTTTGCCTTCATGAATCAATATTTTATTTATCTAAAGGTAAATTTTCGACAAAGAAAGGCCTCAAAATAGAAAAAATTTCAAATTTTAAGCAATGCCATAATGTTTAAAAGTACGATAAGCTTTGATCTCCAAAGCAAGAGTCAAAAGAAAGCTAGCACTTTTTAAAGCAAACTGCTAATTTTCTTGAAAAAAATTCCATTTTTTATTTATGATGGTGCTTACATAACTAATCTATCCTATTTTTTACATAGAGGAGTTTTTTGAATATGAAAACGAAAAAGAAAATCACTCTCAGGCCTTTAGGCGACCGTCTTCTTGTTCAACGTCTAGAACAAAAAGAAACCCTTAAAGGAGGAATTATTCTTCCTGATTCGGCCAAAAAAAAACAAGAATCTGCCCGCGTCATTGCAATTGGCAAAGGCAAAATAACAAAAGAAGGTAAATCGCTCCCCATGCCTATGAAAGTAGGAGATCTTATTCTCATGGATAAATATGGTGGGCAAGAAGTTACCATTGATGACGAAGACTATATAGTTCTTCGAGCAGATGATGTCATTGCAATTATTGAAGAGTAATAAGGAGGAATTTATACCATTATGGCTGCTAAAGATATTAAATATAAAGAAGAAGCAAGACAGCAAATCTTAAAAGGTGTATCAAAACTTGCCTCTGCTGTCAAAGTTACACTAGGTCCCAAAGGGCGCAACGTTGCTATCGATAAGTCTTATGGCCCCCCTCATGTCACAAAAGATGGAGTGACTGTCGCCAAAGATATCGAACTTGAAGATAAGCACGAAAATATGGGCGCTCAAATGGTCATCGAAGTGGCAAACAAAACTGCTGGGAAAGCAGGTGATGGAACAACTACTGCAACTATTTTAGCAGAAGCTATCTATAAGGAAGGACTTCGCCATGTGACAGCTGGCACTAATCCCATGGAAATCAAACGGGGTATCGAAAAAGGGGTGAACACTCTTTTGCATCAATTCGAGCAAATAAGTAAACCGATTCAAAGTTCTAACGAAATTGCACAAGTTGCAACAGTTTCTGCGAATAATGATCAAGAAATTGGAACAATCATTGCCAAAGGGCTGGATCGTGTTGGAAAAGATGGAACTCTAACCGTAGAAGAAGGAAAAGGGTTTGAAACCACGCTCGATGTCGTTGAAGGCATGAATTTTGATCGAGGCTTCCTCTCTGTTTACTTTGTCACCAATTCAGAACACCAAGAAGCAATTTTAGAAAATGCTTTTGTCTTAATTTATGACAAAAAAATCTCCACAATGAAAGAATTTCTTCCCATCTTGCAAGCTGCCGCTGAAAGTGGGAAACCTCTTCTTATCATTTCAGAAGACACCGATGGAGAAGCTTTAGGGACACTTGTGGTGAACCGCCTCCGTTCAGGACTTAAGGTTTGCGCTGTAAAAGCCCCTGGATTTGGAGATCGACGCAAAGAGATCTTGCAAGATCTTGCAATCTTAACAGGAGGGCAATTCATCAGTGAAGACCTTGGTATTAAACTTGAAAATGTCACCTTAGAAATGCTAGGTCAAGTGAAAAAAGCCGTTGTTAAAAAAGAAGATACTACTCTTGTTGAAGGGGCAGGTAAAAAAGAAGCCATTCAGCAACGCATCGCTCTTCTTAAAAATCAAATCGAAGAGGCAACATCTGACTATGATAGAGAAAAACTCCAAGAAAGATTAGCAAAGCTGTCTGGAGGAGTTGGCATCATTCGTGTTGGAGCTGCAACCGAAGTTGAAATGAAAGAGAAAAAAGACCGAGTTGAAGATGCCCTGCAAGCAACAAAAGCTGCTGTTGAAGAAGGTATTCTTCCTGGAGGAGGAACAGCTTTCATCCACGCGATTCCAAAATTGCGTGAACTTGCAAATCAACTTACTGATGGTGAAAAAATAGGAGTTGAGATCATCATCAAAGCCATTTCCTATCCTTTACGTCAAATTGCAGAAAATTCTGGAGTAGAAGGCTCAATTGTCGTGCAAAAAGTGATGAAAAGTAAAGCTCCTAATGAAGGGTGGAATGCTTTAACTGAAGTTTATGGAGATATGATCGAAATGGGTGTAATTGATCCTACAAAAGTCGTACGCCTAGCGATTAAATTTGCAGCATCTATTGCTTCACTTTTCCTTACAACTGAAGCAATCATCACAGATGAACCTGAAAAAAATAATAAGCAACCAGCCATGCCAGCTGGCATGCCAGGTGGTGGTATGGATTATTGAGGGTCACATTTTTACCTCTTTAGTCAAGGGCGTCTTTCCCCAAAAGGAAAACGCCCTTTTTTTATATTCCAGGATTTTTATATACCACTTTATCATTTGAATCATGCAAAAAACTTGCTCATCGAATCAAGATCCCTGTATCACACTTCACTCATTTGAACCGGCTGAAATCATTTTTTTGAGCAGATATTGGAAGACATCTGAAAAGAACTTGACATTTCCTAAAAGAATCGATTATTTGAGAATGAATGGGCAGATTATTTCGAATTCTTATTTTTCTTCTTGTGGTTCTTATAGCTCTCTTCTACCTTGCAAAGAGCAATCGCTCTGCTTTACTTGCAAGTATTATTTCGCATAAAACAAACAATCCAATTTCTATCGACAAAGTCGATTTTCATAAAGAGGGGATTACCATCAAAAGGCTTCAAATAGGAAATCCCAAGGGAACACGATTTCCAACAGCTCTAAGTATTGATACAATCGATATCAAAACACCTTATAAAAATTATTTAAAAAATCCCATTTATATTGACAAAATTCATTTAAAAGATGTTTATATCAACATCCAAATCGACAACAAAGCACAAACAAAAGGAAATTGGCAAACCATTATTGCAAATATGCACCAAGATCAAAAAACATTTTTTTCCATTGAGAGGGAAACAACCATCAAAAAACTCCTTTTGACAAATATACACATTGTGATCATCTTAAGTGATGGTAAATTGCATGAACTCTCTCCTATTAAACAATTCCAATTTGATAATGTCACAACAGAAAAAGGAATTCCAATCCATGAAATCTCAGAGATTATTGTTCAAAAAATGATGCATTCGATCTTCATTCAACATGGCATTAAAAATCTTTTAAATGCCCCTTTCAATATTATTAAAGGTCTTTTTCCCTTTTTATCCCCTTCGACAGGAAACTAAAACCCTATCCCGCATTGACATCAATTGGCTTAATTTTTTTAAGTTCAAGGCAGTTCCTTATTACCACGAATTGCGACCTATTTTCCCTTTTAGCGCTGCATCAATAGGCGAGATTTTTTGAGTCGAACGAAGAGCAGCTTAAATTAGAGCTGCTTAAGTTTTGACTCAAAAAAGAGTGTTTATGGACCTGTCTTGAACTGAAAAAGAGCTGCATGAGTGTTTTCAGAAACGCCAAGAAATTCTCGAATGGATAAGTTTGCAATCTTAGCAAAACAGAGCATGCGGATTTTTTCAGGGGTGGCTTAAAATAGGGGCGAATGCCACGAGGCATTAAGACTAATACTCCCAAAGGCTTTATATTGAAAGTGCTCTTTTTTATTTTGGGTGACACAATCAAGCGTTTGCTAAAAGCACGTGAACACCCCATTGCTTTTGATACAAATAACGAATCTCCTTCGTTTCCGCCCCTTCGCTAAGGTGCACGCACCTTTGCTCGGCACTCACTTCGTATCTACGTCATTTCTACAACTCGATGGTGCGAATTGGGAGCAATTTGGGGTTTTACAACTTGGAGAATTTATGGAAACAGAAGTTATTTTTATTGTTTGCTTAGCAAAAACAGTTGCATGAGTTTCATTCTATCCAGGAGGATCCACAATGTACGATCTCTTCAGTCGAAATTGTCACTTTTATCCTGAGCTCAGCCTTGTTTTATCAGGGTCACTATCCACTCATACCTCTTCTTATCAAATATCAGCATTCTTTTCCTAATCTGTCATCTCTTAGTCGCTTAATCCCTCGGATTGCCACCTTTTTTAAAGAGATACAGACTATTTCATGCTTTTTAAATTCATCATAAAAACCCATCAGCTAAGTTTGTAAATCTAACGCTTAGAACTGATATAATATCCAAGATAGGCTTCTAGCTGTCTATTCAACTCACAATTAATATAGTAGAGATCCTTCTTGGATATAGGCGCATAGTTTTTCGGAACATAGTAACGTCCCTTATCTCCTTTATAATTCTTTTGATTTTTAAATTCTTTGCTTCTCCTTAGAGAAAATATCCGACTGATTTCTGTAATCACTTCATAAGGCTTATCTCTCAAAGTTTCATAGTTCACATAATAGACATTAAAGACCTTATCTTTGATCTTCAACATGTTTTGAATCTTAGCCGTACGCAGCTTTATTACATTATCCAAATTACAAAGATGGATCGGATCTAAGTCATATTTATAACAATGAGAATCAAGTCTCCAACGATCACGGATAAAAGCAGAAAAAGAAGACAAATTATGCTCTTTTGCAACATGATGAGGCTGTAGATAAAAACTGCGTAGCCAATCGTAAGGATGACGAAAAATGATTATAAATAAGAATTCTTCATGACCTACAAGCTCACTATAAACAGGGTTATTTTCAAAATGAAAAGCTCTTACCCAAGGAGTATCATACCAACAAGGAAAGTGCTTCCATCCATATTTCCAAGAGATTTTACAATCTGGAAAATTTTTCTCCAAAAGGCTTTGCAAATAATTAGTTCCACTACAACGTTCACCAAAAATCTGAAAATAACGGATAGAATGGACAAAAAAATCCTTATAATCAATACAATAATTTCCAAAACCATTTGTTTTTAAAGCCAAGATAAAAAATAATAAACAAACAAAAACCTTTTGTTTCATTTTATGTCCTTTTTAAATAACTAAAAAATCATTTCAAACAATATCAATTGTATCCCTTCTAGATCGCATTTCCTGTTTTTCGAAAATTTCCCCCTATGGCGAAAGCAACAGGCTTTTTTTATGTCGAGATAAAAAGCCTTCTTCCTTTTTCTTTGGCCCATTTTTTTTGTTTCATTTTACCCTTTCTCTTTTTGCATGAAAATGCATCTTCCATAAAAGACGGAACTCAGGACATGTTTTAAGAAGTTCTTCTTTAGATCCTTCTGCAATTTTTTGTCCTTTATCGAGATAAATGATCCGATCGGCATATTCAATGGTTGTCAATCGATGCGCAATAATGATTTGAGTGATCTCCCCATGGAGTTCTTTAATTGCCATTTTAATTTTTTCTTCACTCAATGCATCTAGAGAAGAGGTTGCTTCATCGAGAATTAAAATCGATGCTTTTTTCACTAAAGCTCGAGCAATCGCAAGACGCTGTTGTTGTCCTCCTGAAAAATTTTTTCCTGTTTCAGCAAGCATCGTACCATAACCCTTTGGAAGCAGTTCAATAAACTCATGCGCATACGCCTTACGTGCTGCTAAAATAATTTCTTCTTGAGAAAAAGAACCTCCATGAGCAATGTTTGCCTCAATTGTATCATAAAAAAGAAAAGGCTTTTGAGGAACAAAAGCAATTTGTTTACGGAGGGATTTTTGACTATAAGCTTGAAGGGGCTTTCCATCGATGCGAATCACTCCCTTTTGCACTTCATAAAGGCGCGGAAGCAGCTGAACAACTGTTGACTTCCCAACACCTGTTTCCCCAACAAGAGCCACTGTTTCCCCTTTGTTTATTCGAAAACTCAAATCTTTTAAAATCCACTGATCTTCATAACGAAAATGCACTTTTTCAAATTCAATACTTTTTTTTAAAGGAGGAAGAGAGATGGCATTGAAGGAATTTTGAATCTTGGGTCGAATATTTAACACTTCATAAAGGCGTTCAGCAGCTACAACCCCTTTTTGAATATTAGAATTTTCTTCAGCAAATTTTTTAACAGGTTCATAAAAAAGATGTAGCATTCCAACAAAAACAATGAGTTCTGAAACTTTCATATGCAAAATATGAAGGCCAAAGATCATAACACTTGCAAGGCAAGCTGTTGTAATTGTATGTAAAATAGGACGTGTTAGAAGATCATATTTTGCCGTTTTTGTCTCTAATTTAGCCATTTGGTTATTTTGCTCTTTATATTTTTTAAAAGAAAAAGCCTCCATTGCAAACATCTTTACCGTTTGAATCCCTGCTAAAAAATCGATCAAAACAGAACTAAAGCGCTCTTGATTACGCTGCAATTGACGTGTAATTTTCTTCACTTTTCTAGTCACAAAAATCACTGGAATAGCAATCATCGGAAGACCAAAAAAAATCACAATAGAAAGCTGCCACGACAAAGAAAAGCAAATGACCAAAGCTCCTAAAATGGTCAAAGGAGTTTGAAGATAGTTTGTAATAAATGAATTCATTGAATGAGCAATTTGATTGGCATCTCCAGAAACACGAGATGACAGAGTTCCAATATTATATTTTTGATAAAAACTCATTGGAAGGTGTTGAATATGATCAAAATAACGTTCTTTAAGAGAACGGCTGATTTGAATTGAAAGCATTTGCGTTGTAAAGCGACTGAAAAAAAGGAAAAAAGCTTTAAAAGAAGCCACAAAAAAGAGTAAAACGATAAAAACTTTAATCGTCTCTTGGATACGCAAAAACCGCTTGATTTTATACTTGATTTTATACATGAAACGGTTAAAACGGTTAAGAGAGTTGACTTCCCTTTTTTGAGTCAATAAATAGCGTTCAACCTTCTCCTTTGTAATGATTCCTTCTTCTTCTTTATCGATGGCTTTCCACTTTTCTTCAACGTCGGAAAAGGAAATTTTACCCCCCCTTTTTTCCTTTTCTTTCTCAGAAGGAAAAAGGGTAAAAAAATCAACCCCTGTATCCGAAAGAACACCAAGAGTCAACACTTCCATGTAATTCCCAATCATCAAGCCGATTAAAGTTAAAAAGGTCAAGATAAAAAGAATGCAATGGCGACGGGTCAGTTTGGCTGCTTTTAATAAAAGTTTCATAGATGAAGGTAAAAAGAGATAACCAAAGAGAATGTTAATCCAAGACTCATTTATTGAGAAGCACTAGAAACACCAAAAACTCCCATCTTGCGAAATTTTTGGTACCGATGTTCTAGAAGCTCCTCTGTAGTCATTTTTTTCAATATCTGACATTGTTTTAAAACAAAGCGTTTCACATTTTCATAGACCCTTTTAGGGTCGTGATGAGCTCCACCTGGAGGCTCCTCAAGGATTTTATCGATGATCCCAAATTCAAGAAGATCTTCAGCATGCATTTTTAAAGCTTTTGCAGCCTCTTTATTTTTGCAGGTATCATGCCAAAGAATAGAGGCGCATCCTTCAGGAGTAATGACTGCATAATAGGCATGCTCAAGCATGGCAATCACATCTCCGACTCCCATTCCCAATGCACCTCCTGAACATCCCTCCCCAATTAAGATAATAATCACAGGAGTTTTAAGACGGGCCATCTCAAAGAGATTGGTTGCAATTGCAGGCCCCTGTCCCCGTTCTTCTGCTGTTAAGCCAGGATAAGCACCTGGAGTATCGAGAAAAGAAAGGACGGGAAGAGAAAATTTTTCGGCAAGTTTCATCACACGAAGAGCTTTCCGGTATCCTTCAGGATGAGGCATTCCAAAATTGCGAAAAAGTCTGCTATCTGTATCACATCCCTTCTCTTGACCAAGAATGATAAATTTTTGTCCCCCAATGATTCCAACGCCTGTCACAATCGAATGGTCATCCCGAAAAAGACGATCCCCAAAAATCTCTTCAAAGCTCTCACATAGATGTTTGATATAATCAATAGAGCGCGGCCGTGCAGCATGGCGGCAGATCATGACCCTTTCCCAAGGAGAAAGTTGAGAATAAACCTGTTTTTTAAGGTTTTCTAATTTTTTTTCAAATTTAACAATTTCTTCATCTGTCAAAATTCCATTGACTCTGTTTTGCTCTTTTAATTGAGAAATTGTTTTCTCATAATCTCTAATCTGTTTTTCATGATCTAAGATTTTATCTTTCATTTTTCCCTCTACTTCTTAGCCTCAATTCCTGGAAGATGGGCTTCTTTATAATCAGATACAATTTCAACAATGGTTTTACGAGAGATAATAATCGCATAGAGTTCCTCAATATCTTTCTGGCTAAGACGAATACATCCATCACTGCTATAATTTCCAATTGCTGCTTGATCTTCTTTATAATCTTTGGTTTCTTGATCGTAAACCCAAGGAGCTCCATGAAATCCATACCCTCTTGGATCTTCCCCCTTTTCATTGATCTTTTCACCAAAAGGAATCCATCTGGTTCCAAATACCTGCACCATTTCGATGTCTTCACCCTGAAAATATCCCCTCATTTTAGGCTTATAAGAAGCCACCTTTTCCCCAATAAGAAAAGATCCTTTGGGAGTTAAAATCCCAGATGAAATGACATTTTTATTAAAACGGCCTAATCCTACTGAATAAATTTTAAGTAAAAAACGCTCATTTTCATCTCGATCATAAGAGTAAAACCACATCTTGCAACGGGACAAATCCACAACTAGGTAAAATTCAATCTTTCTATCTAATCTCAAAACGTTGAACTGATCTCCCTCAGAAATCTTTTGCGTGTGATAATCTGCTTTTTGGTTTAAACTCCTTGCAATAAAATGACGAGAGGTACGGTAATGAGAAGCATAATTAGCAATCCATGCAGAAGCCCCCTTAAGCCAAGGAACCCGTCTTTTATATCGAATCGTTTCAACAATTGGCAGTTTCTGGGGTCCTGTTGTAAAAAGGCGCCAAACATTGTCGACTTGTTCTTTGCTTAAACGATCTTGCACAGGGTTAAACAATTCTTGGATCCGCTCATCATGTTTTTTTTCTTCCATGAGAAGTTCTTCCTTATCAACAGAAGAAACCGCTTTTTCTTCTTCTAAAGGAACTTGCTTAGGTTGTTGGATAGAAACCACTTTTTTAATTGCAGCAATGCTCCCTATAACGCCAAATAAACATAGCGAAGCAACTAAAATTTTTTTAGGAGCTGACAAAAAAACCTCCTGAAATGCAAATCATTCTTTCATCCCATCAAAACTAAAATAACAAAATTTTTATGACATACCCTATTATTTTAACAAAATACAGATCAAATTTGATAGAAAACACTCAAAAAGCAATTTTGAGTGTTTTAGTTCAAAAATTGAGTTGATTCTTTCTCTTATTTACCCTACATTATCCTCAAATTTGAATTGTTTTGCAAGCGACAGAAATTTAACCCATATTTGTGAATTTAATCATTAGAAACTTGGTATACCGACTTCGTTGATCGGAATATAACTCTTAATGACTAACCCCTATTCTGCAATGTTCTGCCCCTAAAAAAATTTGTATGCTCTGTTTCTCTGGGACATCCAATAAACCCTCTCGGCAAGGTTGCAAACTTATCCCTTCAAGAATTTCTTAAGTTTTGAAAACACTCGCACACGCCTTTTCAAAAGAAAAGGCACGCAAAATAGGGGCTAGCTTTTAAGCGGACTTTAAAAAAACTATGATAAATGGGGATGCGTATTCCTTAAGAAATTTCAAAAACCTGCTTTCTGTTTTTCTCTTCAAATGAAAATGCAAGAAGAAAATTAGCTCCCCAAAAATAATGTTTTCCCGCAAGAGGAATGATATGCATGTTAGCCACAGCTTTTGGACAAACTTTTAGTCGTTCACCCTTTTTTTCAAAAATAACAGGAAGAGAATTCCCAAAATAACGATGAAGAGTCGCGGGTAAAAAAGGGGGCGTTCCTTCGACGATTGCTTTTTCTGCAGAAACAAAAAAAGCAAAATAAATGGGATCAGCTTCATTATATTTAAGAAGCTTTGTCTCTAAAGTAGCACGATTTCCTTCTCCAATTGCACTAAAAAAAAGCCACTGCTTACCCGGTTGAATCATTGTCATATTTTGACGATGAATTTTAGAAGTCAAAGGAGAAATAAGACGTGCCCATCCTTCTACAAAAGATTTTCTTCGTCTTCTTTCTAGTTTTAAATCATGAAAAGGAGAAGGAGAGCCTAAAGAAGTCCGATAGATTCCATAGCGATCTGAATCAGCAAGAGGGGTAAAATGAGGGCCAAAAGAAACAATTTGCACTTGATCCTTATGTAAAGCACCAAGACCGGTATTGACCCCACTAAAACTACAAACAAAACTCATCTTATCTTGACGTGAAAGCAAAAACCCAAGGCTTTCATCGACTTCTTCAATGACAAAATTTTCATCGATTTCTAAAGGAGGATTCTCTTTCATGCATTTTTCAAATTGAGATCCCATCAAAATCAAAAATGCCAAAGATGTATTAAAAGTCTTTTGATCCACATTTCTTAAAGCTTCAAAAAGAGTCTCTTTCAAATAGGTGATTTTTGAACTGACTAAATATTGAGAAGCCACCTGAAAAATCAGAGAATAAAGCGTTAAAAAAGAAAGAGGATGATAATCAGATTCTTTCATCCATATGCCATGAAAAGGACGATTTTTATGATCAAAAAGTCTTAAAACAACATAAACCCATTTAAGAGCAGCAACGAGAAGGGTTTCTTTTTTTTGCTTCCATCCCAGATATAGCCAAATTAACGCAAGCTCTCCATTCAAGATCAAATCAGGAACTGCTGCATCAGCAAGATGATGCCCCATTTCTATTAAAATTCCCCCTTTAGAAAGCTGTTTGGGAATTAAATCAAAAAAAGGAAGATCGATGAGATGAGCTCCTAATGCATACAAAGCTTTTGGAAGTTGAAATTCATTCCAAAACCCCTTGGTTTGCAAGTCAATGAAAGCCTTTTTTAAAATTTCAAACTGGGAAGGATGGCTCTTAAGCTTGGTTACAAAAGCAATTGCTATAAGCTTTTTTAAATAGACAAGATAATCTTGAGGACTTTGAACCGATGAGTTTTGCATTCCTTTAAGAAGAGAAAAAATGAGGGTCTTACTGACCTCTTTTTTAAAAAGATGTCCCTTAATCAGTTGAGACCACTGATCATTCTTATCGAAAAGATGAGAATGATCTCGATAAAAAGAGGTGAGATCATTCATAAATTATCCATAAATCCATTACCTAAAAACAGGCTCTGAAGCCTCTGCTTTTGCTACACCTTTTTCAATAAGATGCTTCATTTTTTTTCCTGCTGTAAATTTTACAGCTTTTCTTTCAGGAATCACAATAGGAACAGAAGCATTTTTTGGATTTCTTCCAATTTTTTGTTTTCTTTTGACAATTTCAAATACTCCAAAATCACGGAATTCAAGTCGATCACCATCTGAAAGATACTCTGTCATACAATCTAAAAAGGATTGAACAACTATGCGTACTTCATTTGGATGCAATCCTCTGCGACGAGAAATTTCATTGATGAGTTTCTTCTTTGTAATCGTTGCCATATCAAACGACTCCTTAAATTTAAGACAAGAGATTATTTCCTATTCGCATGATTCTCCTTTTCTTTCAACAAAAAAATTCTATTTTTTCCTATTTTTTTCAAATCCTCTCACTAAGGCTATCCTTCGTTTTGTATAAAGCAAATGCTTAACTTATTCCTCCCAAAAAATCTACCTTTTGAGCAGTCCCAATAAGTCCCCCACATAAAACATAAAGAAATACAGGCTCAATCAAAGATCAAATAGCAATCACGGGTTTTAAATCATATCCCATTTTTTTTCTCGACAAATACGACGCATTTTTCCATTTGGATTCACAACAATTGCTTTCCCAGCTGCATGAAGAAAAGGAAGGTCGATGAAACTATCTGAATAAGCTGTGACTTTTTCTCTTTTAGTTTTAAATTTTTGAATTAAGCGTCTTAAGTAATAAGCTTTCCCTTCACCAAGTAGAATGGTCCCAATTTTGCGAAGGGCTCCCTTTTCATCTGTTAAATATTGAGAACTATACCATTGACATACCCCTAAATATTTGGCAATAGGCTCTACTAAGAAAGAGGGAGAATTAGAAATAATAACCGTATGATGCCCTTCATGTTGTGCTCTTCTCAAATGAGCAAAAGCAGGGAAATAGAGATGCCGATAAAAATCATCTTGCAAAAAACATTCTATTTCACCTCGGATATACCCTAAAGATTGTCCTTCAAGGAAGCTTCTAAAAACTTTTTGATGAAGCTTGGCCAAATCCAACTTTAAAAAATAATATTGGATCTGATAAATTAGCGTACGAAAAAGGGAAAAAGGGTGAAGCATTCCTTTTTTCATCAGATATTGGTAAAAAAGAACACTCGAATTACAATTCACCAAAGTATGATCTAGATCAAATGCACTGATTGAAATCAAAATAGACTAAAAAACTCCTCTTGATATTTAAAATTCCTTACTTTCTTTTTAATCAAAATTATTATTTTTTATAAATTTTTTCTTTCCATTCCCCTATTTTTTTCAAAAAAATAAACCTTTTTAGTAGATCAAAAAGAAAACATAAATTTCATTGTTACATAGAAAAATCATCAAAAAAAGAAAGATAGAAACAAACCCAATTTCTATCGAATCATGTTCAATCGTTCTCAAGTCCTGCTATTTTCCTTTCAAGGTGACCAATGGCTTTTAATTCCTTATCGATATGAATTTTAGCACTATCACTCAGTTCTCGATAAACGATTGCTTTTTCAAAATCGAGCCTAGAGCTTCCCATTTCTTTTCGACATTCTTCGAAATACTTTTTAATGTCATCTAAAAGCTCTTTGCGTTCTTCTAAAAGCTCTTCAAAATCATCATCATGAGAAGCCTCTTTTTCTTTTTTATCTAAAATAACACTACGCAAATCAGAAAATTTGCGCTCTAAGATATGTTGATGAGAACTAGAAAGATCCAAATCTTCATAAGATTTAGTCAACAGAAATTCTTCCTGAACAAGTTCTTCTAAATTGAATTCTTGCTCCTTTTCTATTAATTCGCCTAACTTATGTTTTAATGTATCGACTTTGAGTTTTTTTTCTTCTATTTTCTGATGATGATGTTCTTTTATTTGATCTATCGCCCTATTTTGGATTTTATGAATTTGAAATGCTAAATACTTTTTCCTTTCACGACTTAAATCAAGCGTTTTTATCTCTCGTTCTAAAAATGCAGCCTGTTTTAAAATTTTCTCCTCAGACAAATGGCTTTCAGAAGAACAAAATGTTTTAAAAGCTTCAATTTTTTTATTAAAAATCTCTTCATGTTGTTTAAAATGCTTAGATTTTTCATCCAACTTTTTTTTCCTTTCTTGTTCTTTTTGATCGATTTCCTCCCAACAATGACTGAGAATTTTACGAGTTTTTGTAAACAATTGATTATTTAAAGTTAAAATCTTAGAAAGCGCTTGAAGCGTTTTAATTTCTTCTCGAACAATATAGTGATGTGCAAAAGAATCATGATTTTTAAATCTTCTTTCAACAAAAAATTCAACATCCTTGAGGAACTCTTCACTGATTTTTTCGACCAATTCTTTCATACTGGGAAAAATTTGATCTCCCAATTTTGAAATACGTCGGAGAATTTTATTTTTCACACTAATGCGCATTTCTGTTGAAATCGTCTCTTTTTTCAACGTATCAAGACGCATAGCCAAGGTCTTAAACAAATGAATTTTTTGTTGAAATGTAGAATAGATTTCAACTGTTTTAACAATTTTATGTATCCCTTTAGGAAACTTTACAAGAGGTATACGTCCTTCTAGCCGATCAATACGCATCAAGTCCGTCTCCAATCCTTCAATTGCAAGCCCAATTTGTTCAATAGAAAACTCTACTTGTTCATCCAAAATTTCTTTTAAACGGCGTGCTTCCTCATTGATTTCTATATATTGAGACCAAAGGATTTTTCTTTTGATTCCACTCATTTTCTTTTTAAAAAGGTGACTACAAAGATGCTTAGCATCCCAAAAATTTTTTAAGTGCAGCCCCCCATTTTTAGAAAGTGCAGTACGCATAAATTCAATGGTATAGATAATTTTTTCCTCGGTTCCAGAAAGCTTGTCAAAAGATTCTTTAAAACCAATAAATGCTTCTGTTTTATTTTCGGAACTATTTGAATTTTTTTTAGGGGGCTTTTCTTTACTTTCATTTGTTTTCATAGCAATCAAAAGTCCAATATAAAATAAAAATGAGTATAAATGAACAGAATGTGATTTTAGAAAAGAAGCTGAATTAAAGCAAACGATTTAATCTGCATAAACCTTATTCATTAACACAACTTAACTAAAAAAGTCTTTTCAAATGAAATATTTAAGAACATCTATAAATATTACCTCGTAGTGCGTCCTATTTCTTATCATCGGCTTTTAGAATAAGTGCATATACAAGATGGGCGCTGAACCAAGGTGGATTTACCTTGGCGAAAGTGAGAATCAAAGTAGGGATGTCAATTCTAAAAGATGAACGGCATGCTAGAATATAGGTGAATTAAAAAGCTTAATCACATCACCTAAAATAAAAAAATAGATTTTTACACAAAAAACTTCCATTGTTTTGGCCCATATAGATTTAGACATTAAAAACATAATTGAACTAAACAGAGATTTTATTCTATATATGACGCGAGTTGCGGATGAACCAAGGGAATTTTTTAAAGATAAGCAATTGAAAATGAACCTCCTTGGGAGTAGGCTTTTAGCCTTAGAAAAAAAAACAAAGAGGTTCAAAAATGGACGAGTTGTATTTGATCAAGCTATTTTGCCACATTGATGATTTTTGGAAGAACTTTAAAACTAAATGGGAAGAGCGTCAGGTTGTGAATATGGCTCTTCAGTGCTGGTGGTCTACTAGAGAACCTGCACTTTCTTCGATTGAGATTATGACAATTTACGTCTACTTTCATCACTCTTAAGTATCGTACATTCAAAGGCGATGATCTTTATGAGATTAAAAGTCGTTTTCGCTCTTTGTTTCCTCAAGCTGTAGGGGA
>JANQJX010000089.1 GCA_028281425.1 Simkania sp. | reverse complement strand
ACAAAGCAAAGGGGGGTAGATTGGCAATTTACCGTTGGAGATGCAAGGCGCAAACTAAAATCAATTTATCCTAAAATTAAATATTGACGTAGCACTAGGGATCCCAACAGAGAAAGACGACCCCTTTGAAAGTACCCAAAACCGAGTCCACACTCACCTAGAAAATGAAAAATTCTCAAAACCCTATCTCCTTATTTTTGACAATGCCAAAAAATCCTTAACTCTACCCCAAAGAGGAAACGGAGCGATCTTAATCACCTCCCGATCCAAAGAGTCGTGGCGAATACCCTGTATAGAAGTGCCTCTCTTTACTGACCAAGAAGCCCTCGATTTATTTAAGACAGTCACAAATAAGCTTCCAACACAAACAACAACAACCCTTAATCAGTGCACTCGATCACCACCCCTTCCTGGTCAACCAAGCCGCACACGACCTTGCAAAATCCCCATTAGAAACCGAAATAACCTATCTAAAAAAGCTCACCGAAAATAAAAAAGTGCTCATGCAGCATATGAAGAAAGATCCCCGTTATTCTCATTCTAGTCTCCTTCCAGCATGGCAAATCACAGCAACCAAACTGAAATCAAAACATCCTTTAGCTCTCGATTGGCTTAACTTTTGTGCCTACCTCTTTCCAGATGAAATTCCCCAAACCTGGTTAGAACAATGGATTGCTGCTAAAGAACCAAATTCTCTTGAACAAGAACTTCAATCAGACGACATCCTTCGAACCCTCATCGGCTATGCGCTGATAAAACACAACAAAGAAAAAAAAACCCTCTCTATTCACAGAATCCGACAAGACCTTGTGAGAGAAAGTGAACCTCCACAAAAAGACGAGGTTCTCCATTTTCTCTATCAACTTGGAAATGAGTTAGATCCCGATCAATTAGAAGACTGGAAAACCCTAATTCAATGGGATCTGCACGTCTCTTGGTTTTTGGAGAAATTTGGGACAAAAGGTTTCATCCTGCAAGAAAAGACGCTAAACAACGAGTTAGATCATGAGCGTTTCCTTCGTCAGTTTGTGAATGAGCTAAGTATCGACCAAATAGGTAGTGATGGTTTTTACCTAGAAAATGCAAGGGATTTGCTTTTCACTGAGGAAGCGGCTTTACACTATCGGCTAGGAAAGTGGATTTTCATCAAAAGAAAACCTTAAAATAGTTCGAGAAAAGAAATTTGATGACATCGTTGTGGGTAAAAGGCCCTCACGGTCTCCATACAAAAAAGAATTCTCCTCTTTTCTTCCTATTTTGAATGAATAGACGCCAAGAGATTTCTTTACGTAACCAACTTACATAAAAAAAACTTGCGTATCTACAAGTGGAATGGAGGCTAGGAGAATCGAACTCCTCACCTTCTGAATGCAAATCAGACGCTCTACCAACTGAGCTAAGCCCCCTTTATTGGATTTAAAGAAAATAGCTGAAAAATGATTTTTCTAGCAATTGCTTTTCTATGATTTGGCTTGAAAAATTTTTGTTAAACACTTAGTCTTACTAAAAGTTTTATCATTACGGAGATTTTTATGACAAATCTTATTCAAAATGACACTTTTACCTATGCCGGGATAAATGCATTGGTCACTGTAGGATATTACGCTTATCATCAAAGTAAAGCAACTCTATCTTCCCTTCAAAGTTTACACACCGTTGTCACCGCAATCGCATTATCTGCTCTTTTTAATCTTTATTATGCACAATCTCCTTATCCAGTTGAACAAACAAGTAAGCTGTGTACTCATGTTGTCACTCAAATATTTTTTACATTGTTTCCAGCGACAATTGCTATAGTAGGTTATTTATCAGGGATCCCCTTCAATATACACCTCTTTGCCCTTTATACCATTGGGCAAATACAGCAGCAATTAGCCATTGCAATCATTGCACGACCAAGACTTGTTTCTACTATTAAAAAGATTTACAAAGAGATCAAAAAGGCACTCAAGGATAATGATCTACCACTTGCAGATCAACTCATTAAGACTGCAGAAAAAAAATGTTATGAAGGTCTTCCCTTTTTAATGCAAATACCCATACTTGGCCTTATAAAGACAGTGAACTCAGCAAAAAAAGATTTAATGATGACCTATTTAAAATTGAAAGAGTATAAAAAGGGTCTAGCGTTGTTAAAAAATATCACCGATCTTCAATTACAAGCATCCCTTGCTCTTAAAATGCAAAACCATATTCTTCAAGACAGGCAAAATCAAAGGGATACAGGTATAACAATCGCTTCTATAGAAATTCTACAATCTCTTGAAGAGGTTTTTAACCCCTTGTGAATCCCATTAAAAAATCTTTTCCCTATGATAAAACATCGATTCAAAAAATTTCAGCTCAAAAGCACTCCTGAATGGATAGGTTTGCAACCTCATCTAAAAGAATTTATTGGATGCACTAGCGAAACAGCGCATGTAGATGTTTTAGAAAGATGATGTAAAAATATGGGTTAAAGAGAAATAACAGGCAAGTTTTCCATTCGCCATGAACGGATCCCCCCTTTTACATGATAAACAAAAGGAAAGCCAAGCTGTTTATAAAAACTTGCAGCCAAAATAGAACGATACCCTCCTGAACAGATAAAAATGAATTTTTCATTTGATATTTTCATGGGGTGATCTGGAATATCAAAGCAAGAAATATGGATCGAATCTTTAATATGAGCACAATCCCACTCTATTTCTGTACGCACATCAATAAGCTTGATCGGATCTCGATGATCTATCATCTCTTTGACTTGAAATGCGGTAAGTTCTGGAAGGGTCTCTATGGGAAAATTTCTCTTTTTCCAATGCAAAAATCCCCCTTTTAAATAACCTAAAACATTGTTAAACCCCACATGCACTAAAAAACGAAGAACACGTTCAATTTGTATGGGATGCCTTGTTAAGAGAAGAAGAGGCTTCTTGTAAGAAACAAAACGGGAAGCCCAAAAGCCCACTTTAACACTTGCACCAATACAAATCGAAGAAGGAACATGCCCTTTGCCAAAAAAACAGGCTTCTCTAAGATCGATCAATGTCGCTCCAAAATCAAGATGTTTTTTAAAAGTATGGATATCAAGAGCAGTTGGACAAGGATGTTGAATCCACTCACCAGAAGCATTAGATGCCTTCATCCAAATATAATAAGAAGGAAAATGAATCTTACGTCCTAGAAACTTAGATAAAAAATTTTCTTCATTCAGAGAAATATTTAAAAAAGGGTTAACTTTTCTTTCATGTCCAAGAGTTGAAAAAAGAAAATTTTTCATTTTTAAATCATGGCAGGAGCTAAAGCGATGGACCGGAAAAATTTTTAATTCATCTGAAAAATTTTTTAATGTTCTTTGAACAAAAAGATAGAAGAGTTTGGCTGATTTAGGATTTCTTTCTTCTGGGTCAGAAAAATCTGTCATTCCTCCTACCTGAAAAACATCTCCTGAAAATATTCCATAAGGTTTCTCCCTTGAAACTTCGAGATCATAGATTAAAAATGAAATATGTTCAGGAGTATGTCCTGGGGTATGAAACACTTTCAACTCAATAGAACCAATTTGAAAAAAATCATTTTCATACATTTTTTTATGAGGAAAGCTAACCTCATACTTCTCTTTTCGATCATATCCAGAAAGGAAAAGTCTTGCTCGCGCCCTTAAGGCTAATTCTCTTGCTCCAGAAGCATAGTCACTATGAATGTGAGTTTCAAAAATATGAGAAATAATTAAATCATTTTCCACCGCATATTTCAAGTAGGCTTCTATATCTTGTGAAGGGTCGATAATTGCAATCTGCCCTTTCTTTTTACAGCCAATCGCATAGGAATATTGACCAAGGCCTTCTTCTTCAAAACAATACAATAACATCTTTTTCCCCTTTCCCTTTTTAAATCAAAAAATTAATTTATCAATTTCCATTTATTAACCAAAAGAAAAATTTGGTGAAGCAACACTTTTTCTGTAAAATTTGAGATCTTTAGGCATTTAAATAAGCGAAGAAGGCCATATCCTTATAGTGAGGGTGATTTGTTTCAATTTTTTTGAGCTGTTTTTCCACAAACTTAAAAGACCAGATAGCAATAAAACGGCAGGCGTGATGAGTTTGAAGAACTAGATCTTCTAAACTGACCATTTCAATTTGCTCATATCTTCCGGGTCTCCTTTTATCAAAAAAAATCACTTCAACAGTTTTTCTTTAAAAAGTCACTCGGTTTATAAGCAGGCCCAGATTAGGCTTGTTGTGTAATAAAAGATAGAAAATCGGGAGGCCTCCACTACTCTCTGATTATTTGCGATCTAGGTGGAAATTCCAAAGACCTGCACATAACAACGGAAACTGGTTTTCCATATCTCAACTTTTATTTCTAATGGGAACTTGCATCCATCCATATCTCTTCATTCCGCCAATCGCGTGCTCTACTGGCATCCTTAAGGAATTAATAATCTGGTTGTACACTCTTTCACAGGAGGTTAGCTTTTTATTTTTCTTTTTTTTCTTCGGAATATAGACATTCACTTGTTCTGGTAATAAAGAAGGAATCCCTGTATATCCTTTATCAACGAAAAGAGAAAAATCGCTTGAAAAGCAGGACGCTATCGCTTCTTTTTTAAACAAAGTCAAGTCATGAAACCGACCGTTCTTCGTATTAGATAGGAAACGAATATGCTTTTCTCTATCTACAATAAGTGTATTTTTTCTTGTATGACCTTTTTGCTTTCCTGAGTATCTTCTTTTAAGATTTTTTGAGAAAGCAGGTCTTTGGCATTTTCGTTCGGTAACATCTATCATGACATCAAAAGCTTTTGGGAACAACTCTTGAAATTCCGATACGAAGCAGATTTTTCTTTTCGGAAGGCTTATACTATGCCCTAATGTTTTCTCTAGTATAGGTAAAAGTTTTTTAACCCATCGACAGGTTTGACTACGGTTCACCAAACAAAAAAGAGCAGCTAGCCCAACTTTCGCAAAATTTAACTTAAGTCACTAAAAATGAACGTTCCACTTTCCAAAGACACTACAAAATC
>JANQJX010000244.1 GCA_028281425.1 Simkania sp. | reverse complement strand
TAAGGGCTGTTTTTTGTCAAAAGCGTCTTTAAAAGCTTTCTTCTTAAGTCTTTTAACTTTTGCTGAAGAGTTTGGGAGGGAAGCTCATTTAAAAAGCTGTATTCTTCCGATTTTTTCCATAGACTCAGCCAAAAATTAAGCTCAAGGAGGCGCCTGAGAGCTCTATATCCTCCACCTGAAGGAAGAGGTTTTGCGCTCTATTTTTGATAAAAATAGAAAAAATACGAAAAAATTTTTAGTTTGCAATCATTTCATTGAGAAAAAAATCATATCCAAAAACTGCATTATACTCTTTTTCTAAGTCTTCAAAGTAATGTAAAAACTTTATATTATTTTCTAAATCAAATTCTTCTAAATATCGGTTTGCTTTTTTCTCTTTTCGGTAGGTCGCACTTTCTTCTTTATTTTGATCCACTTGCGAGAGAATTTGTTCAATGCTTTTTTGAGATAAATTTTGTCCCAAATAGTGGGCTAATTGAGAAACAGAGGCTTTTTTTAGATGGTCTTGAGCATCAAAAAAATCTTCAAATCTTAAGACCAATGCTTCGGGATAGCTTTCCTTAAACCAAATACTATCTTTTACATAATGGCACAAGTTATGACGTCTAAAATCAACTTGTTTAAATTCGTAAAACCAGTCGATGATTTTTGAAAGTTTTTTTTGTTTGGGTAATGAATCCCAAGCTTGTTTTCCGTGCTTTCTTAGAAATGGAGGATGATTTTTAACAACACCCTCTCTTGACGTGTAATCTGTTCTTGAAAGAATCAAATCTCTTAAATTTCTGACCATTAAGATTTTAAGACACTTAGGATGTTGATTGCAATGCTGTTTTATTGCATTGCGTCTTTGAACATGAAATTTTGTTAAAGGATAACCAGGAAGAATTTGTTGAATAAGATTAGTTAATAAACGTGTTCCAGATTTGGGAATAGTCACAAGAATTAGAGAAAAGTAATCAATGTCCGAAGGGGGTGGGGGGTCAGGATAACCAAAGTAGCTATTAAATTCTTTTTCTTCAGTTTCAAAATAGGATTTAAATAAAGAGACATGCTGTTTTTTAAATTCTAAATCACTTCGTCCCACTTTTTTACCTATTCGGTACGTACGGCTTTTTGAATGCCCATAAATTTCTTTTGACATTTTTATTAGCTGTTTATGTGAAACATTTTTTCCCAAAAAGGTTGCAATTTTTCTAAGTTCTTTTACCGAAATACATTCATTTTCATCGAAAAGGTCTTCAAATCTTACCACTAAAGTATCTGGATATTTCTGCAAAAAATGAATAGAGTCTTGAACATAATAAAGCAAATTATGTGCCATAAACTGATCAGGACTTTTTTTAAAGTTGTAGTAATATTGAATAAATTGGGTCAATTTGTCATCGTTGCTCAAAGAATCCCAGATTTTTTTAAGCTCTTTGTTTCCTTTGATTTTGTCATAATTTTTTGTGTAATTGATGGATTTTGCAAAGAGCTCAGCAAAAAAAACAAAATTATAAAACCCTGTTTTTGTTATAAAATCTTTTGCAGAAACAACAATATCTCTTAAATTTCTTACAACTAAGATTTTAGGGCAATTGGGATACTCACGACAATAGCTTTCAATCAAAGAAGCAGCTTCTGTGACATGTAAATTTAAAAACTGATGCTTAGGATAAAAGGGCTTTCGAAGAAAAGGAATGGGGCCTATTCCTTCTTTTTTTAAGAAATGTTCTATAATGGTTCGAACGAGATGTGTTCCTGCTTTAGGTAATGTAACAATAATAGGACTGATTTCTGTTGAAAAAGGTTTTTCTTGCTGTATTTCATTCGAGTAGGTATGGATTTGAAAAGAGATAATAAGAAAAGTAAAAAAAACTGCAAAATACCTTAATGCATTTTTAGTCATTGCTATTTTCAACAAATTTTTAAAAATAATCTTAATGTACCTTAGGGATTAATAAAATAGAAGCTACAATTTTTATACGCCGATTTTTTTTGGAACATTTTTTACTCACCTTACGCAAAAGAAAGTTAAAAGAGATTTTTTTTCCTGTATCAAAGAGAGAAAATGATTTAACCCGTATTTTACGCTACCCCTGAAAAAATCTGCATGCTCTGTTTCGCTTGCACATCCAATAAATTCTTTTAGGTGAGGTTGCAAGTTTATCCATTTGAGAATTTCTTGGCGTTTCTGAAAACATTCGTGCAGCTCTTTTTCCAGAGGTGGCGTAAAATGCAGGCTAAGAGCGGTTTTCAATTTGGTATTTAAAAAAGTTTAATAAAAAAGAACAATCTGGAAAGATGGTTAGTTTTGGTAGCAAAGCGCGAGTTTAACGGCAAGGACTGTTGAACTTGCAATAGTTTTGTAAATGATAGTGATACTATCTTCTGATAAGGAATTTGATCATAGACATAGAGCAAATGATATACTTTGTTGTGATAAGCCATGTAAAAACCAAGAAAAGTTGATTTTGATCGTTCGGGATGATATTGAATGCTTTTCTAGGCACTATTGTAATTTTAATAATATTTGGAATCATTTGAACAACTCTAGCTCTGATATTCATGAATCCTTTAAAGGAATTAAATAGGCTTTTAATCTACTATGAAGATCTGATAAATGATTTTGAAAGCACTATGAAAAAAGTCCTTCTTTTCCTAAAAGAGAACGCCAATTCTTTAAAAGAATTTATGCGGGATTTTGAGTATCATAAAAAATGCTCTTTAGATTATGATTCACAACCGAGGTTTGGAGGTTCTCAATCAAAGGGAAGGGATCTTAAATGTCATGCCAAAAACCTCTCAAGATTAGAAGTAGAATCCATTGACCAGTATGTAAAAAACTGTTTTCCTGATATCCACAATAAATATTTAAGCCAATATAGCAGGAATAGATGTATCGGTTATGATTGAAAGTGATCTTTTTTTAAAGAGTTGTCGCGCTAGACACTTGAAACCACCAAACAAAGAGTACGCTTAAATCATAATTGGAAGATTATAACCGGTATATTTTCTTACGTTCATTTTTTTTAGAGTCTCATTGAAAAACCACTTCTTTCGATATTTTAAAATAAAAATTCAAGCATTGTGTTATAGTTGTAGAAATGGGATTTTTTTTTGCTAAAAATAAAAAATTCTACTCAAAAGGTTTTGACTCGAGGACCATCTTTAAGTCAAACGTATCGTTTTTGTTAAAGGTGAAATTATGAATTTAAGATTTTTTAATATTCAAGTTTTCTCCTTTTTTTTGTTTGTTTGCTTTTCTTTTTTTAATATTGGAAAGCTTTATTCTGAAGATCAGTTTGAAGATGAAATAGAGAATTATTTTATTGATGAAACAGAAGATTTAGATGAAGATGAAAGAAGAGAGATCATAAGAATGGAAAAAGCAATGCGAGTGCGACGCGAAGGAATTTTGAGGTTAGAGAGGCAAGAAAGAAGACAACAAGAAATGGATCCGTAAGGAACATCATAGAAAAAAATAGATCTAACCTCTGCACCCCATAAGTTTCCTTGGGTAAGCTCTCAAACCTTACCCAAGGAAACTTTATGGGTGTTTCTAAAAACATCGTACATCTCTTATTTTAGGGCTGGTATGCGAAATAGAAGCCATCTTCATCATGTCATGAAATTGTTTTTTTTTGTTTCTCTTTTTTGGAAGCATCTTCTTTTGTTTTGATTGAACCGCCCCATCTTGTGCAGGATCAGATTTTTTTATTATCAACACCAAGATCAGGAACAAATTTAACAATAAGCTCCCTTCAAATCATTGCCAAAATTCCCTGTTTATTTGTGTATCAAGAAGGGATGGAAAAGAGTAGTCGAGATGAAAATCTCCTTTTGATCGATTTAGATTTTTCTAAAAAACCTCTTCTGCGTATCCATCATTATAGTGCTTTAAAAGGGATCTCATCCGCTAAAAATCGATTGATTTTTTTGACTCGTAACCCTAAAGAAATTTTTCTTCGAAATTTTGGAAGAAGAGGGCACGGAAAAAAAGAGAAAATTCGAGATTTTGCTTTTCAATATCTCAATTACTATTTAAAAATGTTTCGGTTTTTTGATGATTGGGATCCTTCTCGACGCCTGCTGGTGTATTATGAAGACATCTTGCTTTTTCCTAAAAAAACTTTAAAAGGGATTTTGAAATTTTTGGGAGAAGAAGAGAGAGGTTTAAGTGACTATATGAATCATATGGATGCCTATCGGATGAGAATTCTAGAATCCTACCATCAGCAGCATGAATCAAAATCCAAAGGAAAAGACATCTTATATTATTCAAAACAAAGCCCACAAAGAATTTTACTAGAATTAGATGCGATGGTCAAAGAAATGGATATGGATCTTTGGAATAAGTATTTATATCGCTTTGAAACTTAAGTTTCATCATTCTGCAAAATAAAAAGCAGTTTTCAAAATCTCTCACACTGTTTATCTCTCGTTTTTCTTAAGATGTGTGAATAAATTTCTCCTTATTTTCTCTATTTTCATGTTAAACTTTGGAGCATGAGACAAAAGCCGGTTGATTTTAATAGACTCAAACGTGTCCTTGTTGCCAAACTTCGTCATCATGGCGATGTTTTGCTATCTTCTCCTCTCTTTTCTATTTTAAAAACTTCCTATCCCCATCTTGAAATCGATGCGTATCTCTACAAAGAAACCCTTCCTTTATTAGAAGGGCATTTTGCAATTTCTCAGTTTCTTTTATATGACCGTAAATGGAAAAAACTTCCCTTGGTATCTCGACTCTTTTATGAAGTCAAGTTGCTCAAAACAATTAGAAAGAGAAAATATGATCTTGTGATCAATTTAACAGAGGGGGACCGTGGGGCCCTTGCTTGCAGGTTTTCTAAAGCTCTTTACAGCATTGGGTTTGATCCAGAAAAAAAAGGAATGTTTGGGAAAAAAAAGTGTTATACTCACATCATTAAACATACCCCCAAGCCTCGCCATACAGTTGAAAAACACCTTGATGCGCTTCGGTGCCTTGGAATTTATCCTAAGGTTGAGGAGAGGTCCCTTTTCTTTCATATTCCAGAAGAGAGTAAAAAAAAGATAGAAAGCCTCTTACTTGAAAAAGGGGTCTCTCCTTATCGGTTTGTGCAAGTCCATCCCGTATCGAGATGGATGTTTAAAACACTTCCCATTGAAACAGTCGTTCAGGTGATTCGATGTTTACAAAAAAGAAAAGAGGTTGTTGTTTTAACTGCAAGCTCAGATCCAGAAGAAATGGAGATGAATCGAAAGATTAGAGCACTTGCTCCGGGAACGATTGATTTGTCAGGTCAGATGAGTCTCAAAGAATTTGGAGCTCTTATTGCAATGAGTAAGTTGCTGATTTCTATAGATTCTCTACCCATACATCTTGCAAGTGCTTTGAAGAAAAAGACTGTTGCTATTTTTGGTCCTACATGTGAAGTCAATTGGAGTCCGTATCAAAATAAGAAGGCGCGTATTGTCAAAGGAGATTTTTCTTGTCGTCCCTGTTATCAAAGTGGTTGTGGAGGAAGCTTTAAAAGTGATTGTTTAGAGAGACTTTCTCCAGACCAGATTTTAAGAGAAGCTTTTTCTCTTTTAGAAATATCAGAGAAAGAAGAAAAGTTGCTTTTTAAAGTTAAGGCAAATTTAACATAAGCGCTCTATAAGAAAGTGGATGTTAAACTCGCTTTGAAGTTACAATCTAAAGTCTTTTCCAAAATAGCTGATTCTAGCTTCGTCATTTTCAAGAAGCTCAGAGACAGTTCCTCCTATCATCACTTTTCCTTCTTGAATCAGATAGCTTTGATCCACGATAGATGAGATTTCACGTGCGTTATGATCTGTGATTAATATGGTGATGTTTTTTTCTTTGAGATGGAGAATCATTTGTTTTACATCATAGATGGTAATTGGGTCAATATTAGCGAAAGGTTCGTCAAGTAAAAGAAGAGTAGGGTGAGTGATTAAAGCGCGTGTAATTTCAAGCCTTCTTCTTTCTCCACCCGATAGAGTATAGGCCCGTTTTTTGGAGAGATGATGCAAATTGAGTTCTTCTAGTAATTCTTCTAAGCGCTCTTTTCGCTTTTTTTTGGAAAGAGGAAGGGTCTCTAGAATCGCAATGAGGTTTTGTTCAACGGTCATTTGTTTGAAGATAGAGGGTTCTTGTGCGAGATAGCCTATCCCCATTTGGGCCCTTTTATAAAGGGGAAGTGGTGTGATATCTTGATCTAAAAAGAAGACTTTTCCACTATCGGGGCGCAAAAGCCCAATGATCATATAAAAAGCGGTTGTTTTACCCGCCCCATTTGGGCCCAAGAGTCCTACAACTTCCCCTTTTTTGAGACTCAAAGAAAGTCCATTGACAGCGATTTTTTTTCGATAGATTTTTTTTAGATTTTTAACTTCTAATATCATGGCAGATCTGTTTCTTGATTTAAGGTGACTGCATTGGGAAAAAATCGGTGCAGTTTCAGTTTTTCTTTTTCCTGAGAAGAGAGGCGCACGACGCCTATTCCTTCAATTTTCTCTTTCTTTGTCATGGGATCTAAAGAAATCAAAAGTTGGTCAGCACTAAGGATGTAATTTTCTTTTTTATGCCAAAATAGAGCTTCCTTCTTATGTTTGGAGAGAAAAAGCATTTCATGCGCTTTTGGATCATAATGGGCTTCATCAGCAAGACCGTATTGAAAGGGCAGATCTTTTGAGATAAAACGGACGTTGCCTTCAAGGTGCATCGAAAGAGGCTTAAAAGATCCTTGAGATAGGTGGTATTTTAAATCTAATCGGTCGGCATAAAAAGTTGTGTCTTTTTTTTTTAAAAGCAGCTGATTGGTTAATAAAACTTTTCCTTTGGTTTGGGGACTATTTCCCTTTAAGACAAAGGTGGTAGGGTCGAGTTTAAGAGTGCCAAAACATTTCAATTGGTCGATTTCATGAGAGTTTTCTTCTTTCATGATCAAAGTGGTTTCTCCAAATGTTTGAATCGTTTGAATGACCGGCTTTTTTGGGTTTTTTTGCAGGGAAAGGAGCAGTTTGTTGTCTGTGTTTAAAGAACCTATCATGATGTCGGAGAAAGTGACATCAGACTCTAAGAGGATCGTGTGATTACGATCATTCCAAATCATCTTTTTTGCTGAAAAAAAACACCAAGAAGGAAGAAGGGGATTTTTTGATACAAAGGAAGGAATTTTTCCTTGAACTATTTTCATTTCTAGAGTTTGTAAATGAAGGTTCAATTGCATATTTTTAGCTTCAATAGTCTTATCAAAATGGGTGAGACTGCAGTTAGAAGAAGCATTGGAAAAGGTGTTTAATTTCTCATTTGCTAAAACGGCTCTGTCACACTGAAGATGAAACATTTCATCATAGCGAATGACCACTTTTTTATAAGCGGTGAGGGTTTCAAGGGTTCTTTTTTTTTCTTCATTTTGAGAAAATGTGAAATCGATTCTTTCACTTGAAATGGAAAAAGGTTTTTTTGATGGTTTCCATAAGCTTCGATAGAAGGTGGGTCTCTTGAAAGAAAGAGCATGCCCTTTGCAAGAAATAAAATCAATCAAGGCCTCATCACAGAGAAGGGTTGTTTCATCTTGAAAAGAAAGAAAGACATCTTTTTTTAAGAGGAGTTTGGAAAGAGTTTGACCTTGTTTCTTCTTTTCTAAATCGGCTTCATACGCTTGCATCACTCCCAAAGCGTCATAGACTCTAACATGTCCTTTTAGTAAAAGATGTTGCCCATCGGAGTAAACATCATCGGAAAAAATTTTTGGGGAAGTTTCATGCAAGTCTATTCCTCTTAAAAAAGGAAAAAGAAGGAAGGAAAAAAAAAGGATAAAAGAGTGATTCATAAATTTTTTTTATCATTTTCAGGATAAATATGAGCTTGAAATTTTTCAGCATGGAAATAGGGTTTGTGACTGCTGAAAGAAAGAAAAATTTTATATGCAATGCCCTTTAAGAATGCAGACTTTAAATCGAGAGGGGTTTTAAGTTGGTTTCCGGGAAGGCGAAAAAGAGCTAAATGAACTTGATTGGCTTCAAAGGATTGGTTGGAGTAGTCATAGGTTCCAAAATGGGATTTGATGAAGCGGATTTGTTGTGTTTGCTCTTTTTCAGAAACTTCTTCTTGTAAATAACATTTCATCTCTTCTAATTCTTCGATAAGTTCAAAATGGTTTTGATGGAGATAGGCAGTTAAAACCGATCGAGGACTGGTTAAACGATGATGCAACCTATCTAAATGGTTTGCAATCCAAAAATCTTTTTGAACTTCTAGACGTATTTGGTAAGAAGAGCTTTTGACCTTATTTCTAGATAAAGAAGGTTCAAATCTTTTAAGAAGGCATTTTTTAGGTTTTAAGACCCAAAAAAAGACCAGTCCAGATAAAAGGACTAGAAATAAAAAGGCTAAGCTTATTGCTCGCTTGAACATCCAAGGTCCCCAGAGTCAGTTGCGTGAATGAGGTTATAAATAGATTTTAATTCTTTTAAAAGGGGATTTAAAGCTTCAAAGGAGAGTACAGAATGCTTATCACTTTTTGCTTTTTGAGGATGGGGATGAGATTCGATATAAAGAAGGTCTGTGCCAACAGCAAGGGCTGCCTTAGCAAGAGGAGCGATAAATTCGGATTGTCCCCCTGATTGATTTCCCTTTCCTCCAGGAAGTTGGGTCGAGTGAGAAGCGTCGAAACAGACTGGAAATCCGAATCGTTTCATAATCACAATAGCACGCATATCAGAGACTAAATTGTTATACCCAAAGCAAGTTCCTCGGTCCGTTAAAATGATTTTATGATTGCCTGTTGAGCTGATTTTATCAGCTGCATATTCCATGTCCCAAGGAGACATGAACTGCCCTTTTTTAATATTCACCCACGCATTTGATTGACCTGCTGCAATAAGCAAGTCGGTTTGACGAGATAAAAAAGCAGGAATTTGAATAATATCACAAACATCAGCTGCAGCTTTTACTTCATTGACTTGATGGATATCACTTAAGATGGGTAGATCAAACTCTCTTTTCACCCTTTCTAAAATTTTTAAACCTTCTTGAAGACCTGGCCCCCGAAATGAGGTAAAAGAAGAGCGGTTTGCTTTATCATAACTCGACTTATAAATGAGCTGTATGTGGTGTTTATTAAAAATTTTTTTGAGCATGTCTGCTGTTTTTAAAGCATGTGAAAGGCTTTCAATGACGCAAGGCCCAGAAATCACGACTAGAGGATGATCTTTTCCTAAATAGACATTTCCAATTTGAAATGAAAGTTCTTTCATTGAAGGCTTCCTTGTTGAATGTTTCCTTAATCTCTATAAAAAGATGTCTAAAAAAGGCGCTCTTTTTGCGATTTTCCCAAAAAAATTGGCTTAAAAATGGCGCTTTGATGATTTCCTTCCATCTATTTTTCTTAAAATCTCATCGAAAATTCTGGTTTTCTGATAGAGTGCTTCATGTTAAATTCGCATTAGTTTTAATGTTGATAAAATGAAGCTTACCCCGTAGTTTGCGTGCCTATTCTAGAAAAATCCACAGGCTCTATTTCCAGATGCATCCAATACATTCTCGAGGATAAGGTCATAAACTTCTGCCTAAGAAAATTTCTTGGCATTTCCGAAAACAGTCTGTGTCTTTTTTCGAAAGAGCAGACATGTGAAACAGGGGTCATAAGGTTAAATATACTTGAAAATCATTTTTCCGATGAATAAAATTTAGGTTTTTCTCAAAATAGCATATTTAATCGTTTGAAAATTTAAGGGAGGGATTGATAGCTCAGTTGGATAGAGCACCCGCCTTCTAAGCGGGCGGTCGCAGGTTCGAGTCCTGCTCAATCCGTTTTTATAGAAGATAAAGTTCAATGAAAAAGAAAAGTGACAAAAACTTAAATTTTGGTGATTTCACATTTCAAGTTTATCTATTTTCTGATCTTGATTCTATTTTTTCTCAGTTTAAAACTTCTTCCTTTTTGAACCTTAATGGACATGAAAAAAATAAAATCGTAGGCCAAGTGCTTGTGAAACTCATCATGTCAAAAAAAGGGTCTTCTTTTTTACTCAAGGCAGTTATTGAGTTTATCAGCCGAATCAATCGAGAAAATATTTTAGAAAATTACACGTTTTCTTCTTTTGAATTTTATCTCAATCAATTCTCAGGTTTAAGCCGAGAAGAAAATTTCTCTATCCGAAGTAAAATTGCCGGCAAATCGATTCCACGTGATGCCTATCAAATCTATTTTCCTATTGGGATGGGAAAATCTTATAGGGGGACCCATTTTGTTACAGCGCATATGTCCCCAGATTTAGATACATTGGTTGCTTCATTTTGGGGATGGCTAGATGCTTTTGCTGCCCGAGTTGGTGATGGGCTTCATGTTTGGAATGTCCCAGGGGGACCTCCTTATCAGCAAGTCGAAGTCAAAGTTCTCTTTCAAGATTTCTTTGGTCAAGAAATCTTTGATTTGGCATCTAAAAGCCGCCTTTCGTTGACTTTAACAAGTCTTGATCTGCTTACTCAATCTGGCATGAGTCAAAAAAGTACTCAAGAATTGACTTTGAATTTCGATCATGAAAGAGGACGTAGTGCGATTGTTCTTGTCGATGATCAAGGATTTTATTTAGGAGATTGGCGTACGATTGATGTCGAAGGTGTAAGACAAATTGTCATGATTTTTAATAATTGCTTAATGTGGATCGAATCCAATTTTCACATTCAGCTTATTTCTTGCTTTGCTAAGGATCATTTGACAGTAGAGCATATCTCAACGGTCATTCGAGGCCTTTTGGATATGAAGTTGGGCCTTTGTAATCCTTGCAAAGAACTTCCTCCAACTCAGATCAAACTTGTCAATGATTATCTCATCAAAGTTCTTCAGAATGAAAAAGGATTAGAAGCAACATTTGAGGAGTTTTCTCTTAATATGGAAGAGCTTGGAGTTGTAAAGTTTACGCAGATAATTGAGTGGCTTAGATCTCTAACTCTTTCCGATCTTTTTGATGGGTCTGGAAGATTGACAGAAAAAAGGCCTAAGATTTTTAATCAGCTAGAAATTTTAGTTAAAATGCTTTCCGATGCATTTAGATTGATTCGCCTTTTTGTCGATCGGTTGGAAATTGCGTTTAAAATTAAAACAGATGTTTTTGGTTTTATCCCTCAATATTTAACTCATCGGACAGATGTCGATGAGATTCGAGCAAAGATTAAGAATTATTCTTATATGACCGTGAATCATACAGGATTAGATGGCCATAAAGTTCCAATTGGTGTGATTCATGCAGTGGATCTTCAAAAAAAACCTCTTGGAACTGTCACACTCCGTGATTTTTGCAACCGGGAAGAGATGAACATTCCTTCCTACCTTGAAGTGATTAGTGTCATTGACCATCATAAAAGCACTCTTGCAACAGATATGCCTCCAAGAGCTATCATCGGAGATGCTCAAGCTTCAAATGCTCTTGTTGCTGAAATGACTTTTAAGATCAATGATCAGTATGCAACAGGAGGGATGACACTTAAAGAAGTAGAAGCGCAATTAAAAGATTTGCAAAATGATTTGGGAACTTCTCAAAAGATTCGCCTTTATCAAAGGCTTCTTCAAAAAAAGAAAATTTTAAAGGCAAATTTTTCTTATTTTATCGATCCCCAAAGAGAATTTATAGAATATCTCCATTTTGTCTATGCGATTTTAGATGATACCGATCTTTTGACAAAAGTGTCTCGTTTGGATGTTGAAATCATGGCTTGTTTGCTCAATCGGTTAAAATCTCTCCATCTTAAAAAAGAAGTAGAAGTGATCCATTTTGATGAAATTCAGGAAGATGAATATTTTACACGTAAAGCAGCTTCATCTCTTTTAAAACATCCAGATTTTTATTCTCTCTATAGTAAAATCTATATCTATAAAGAAAAATGTATTGAAAAAGAGTTAAAGCAGTGTGCAAAAAAGTTGGAGTCATCTGTTTTTAGTGATATAAAAGTGCTCAATGTCTGTAACCGGGTAAGTCAGACAAAAATCTTTGCACGTAATTACTCTGTGTTTGAGGAAAATAAGTTGAAGTTATATGAGATTTGGCATCAAAAATCGGTCGACTTTTATGATCATAATCATGAGGTTCTTCTATATCTTCACATGATTTCTACTGTGACAAGTGCAGATGATCTTTTTAAAGGGAAAGAAATTTCCTACTGGCATTTGGATGAACTTTGGATTTGGATTCCAAATGTAGAGCTGGCAGTTGAAAGATTAAAACTTTTTTTAAGCTCTTTTAAATCCTCTCCTTGGTCAGGACGTGTTAAAAAAATCATGATTGAATTTTTAGGAGAACATGCCGAAGAGCTTTCTTTGGTTTTTAAAGAAAGCTTTATCAAAACCCCAGGAAGAGTCGAAACAAAAATTTCTAAAGAAAAAAACTTGCCCCTTGCTATTTTGTGTTTTGATGCGGGGACGCTCAATTCTCGAAAAGGGCAAATTGCTCCTTATCTTCCCCGTTTAAATAGATAGAGTTTCGAGGTTAAAAAATATTGGGGTTTTTTAAATTTTTAGATTGGTTAAAAAAAACCTTTAAAGGGACTGCTTTGAGTGGATTAGAGATTTTCTAATGAGTATTCCTGGGATGGCATCTGTTCTTTTATTTAAGTGATTCATGTCGTCCCTTTTTTCTTTTTGAAGAGAACGGTTAGCGTTTTCTTTCTGCTCATAGCTCTCCACATTTTCTATGGAGCTTTGCATTTTTTTTAAGGCATATGTGGTTTAAGCCTGATCGCAGCTGGGTAGAAGGGGTTCACAAGTAGGATGTGGTCCCCCACAACATAGCATGCAGATTCCTCGCACTGTGCTGCTTGGTCTTTTTTTGTGAGAAGAGGCTTTGTTGATCTTAAAAGATGGGTTAAAAAAGGGGACTTTCTTACATTTTGCAAGATAAGTACCCTTTTGAAAAATTAAAGATTACGCTTCGATGGAATTTCCCCCTTCTTCTAATATTTCAAGATTCACACGGATTCCATTGCGACTTGCAACAGACATAAGAAGAGTGCGAATAGCATTGATCGTCTTTCCTTTTTTTCCAATGATCTTTCCAATATCGGATTTTTCGACACTTAACTCGATGATAAGAGTATGTGTTCCACCGATTTCATTAATTTTGACTTTATCAGGGTTATCAACGAGATTTTTAACAATGTACTCAACAAATTCTTTCATGGTTCGATCCTTAGGTTCTGGCTTTGCAATAGAGGATTTATATGGTTTATGTTCCCTTTATGAGAGTACTAAAGCATTATTTATAAATCTAGAAAATTAAAATGATAGAATCAAAAGTAGATTTTTGTTAGCTGAACACCCGTTGAATATACAGACTCTATACCGGTTATACTTGGAAAATCATGGGGATGTTGTAAGCAATCTTAAATCGTCTAATCTCAGAGAATTGTGTCAATTTGGAGATCCCGATATCACTCATTAAAAATCCATATGCTCCTTGACTTCCGATACATCCAATAAATTCTTTTAGAATAAGGTTGCAAACTTATCCATTCGGGAATTTCTTGGCTTTTCGAAAGAAGGGGCATTTGAAGCCGAAATTCTATCTTTTTGATTGACAATTTCAGAACCTGCTTTGAATTAAAAAATTGTTTGGATCTATTGAGATTTTTTTCGAAAATTGTGAAAGGTGCAAATTCACTATACCCTTGGGAGCAAAAGGAGATGCGACTGGATGTCAACCCTAAGGGGAAAAGATCCTTTAGACGAGGACTTTCCAGTTCAAAGCAGGCCCTTTCAATAAGATAGAATTTCAGTTGAAGTGAAAAGGTGAGCAAGAATTTGTGGGTTTTTGGTATCATGGATATGATTTTAAAAAATAGTCACCTATTTTTGGAACGTGATGGAAAATGAGTTGTTGAAAGATGTTTTTCATTTTGAGCAAGAAGGAAAAGAGCGTTTAGATACATGTCTCTCAAAGCGCTTTTCCAATTATTCTCGTTCTTATTTTCAACGTCTCATCGAGAAAAAAAATGTTCGTATCAATGGGAATATTGTCAAAAAAGGGCATTTTATTAAAAAAAATGATAGGATTGAAGTTATTTTTACCTTTCCTCAATTATTAGACCTCATACCCCAGGCTATTCCTCTTGAAATCCTCTATGAAGATGAAGATTTAATCTGTGTGAATAAACCAGCGGGGATGGTTGTCTATCCTGCTCCAGGACATCCAAGTCAAACCTTTGCAAATGCTCTTGCTTTTCATTGTAGTCAAAATCAATTGCCAGGTCTTGCGTCTCGTCCTGGAATAGTTCATCGTTTAGACAAAGAGACTTCAGGAATATTAGTTGGGGCAAAAACATATGAAGCCTATCAAAATTTAATTGAACAGTTCAGTTCAAGAAAGATCGAAAAAACCTACCTAGCAATAACAGTTGGAAATCCAAATGTTTCTATCATTAATGTTCCCATTGGAAGAAATCCTAGAAAAAGAGAACAAATGAGTCTCTTAAAAGAAGGAGGAAAAGAAGCTATCACAGAAATTTTTCTCCTTCAAAAAACGGCCTATTTCTCTTTGATAAAAGCAAAACTTATCACAGGGCGTACCCATCAAATCCGAGTCCATCTTAGGTCTCAAAATGCCCCTATTTTAGGCGATTCCCTCTACGGATTTTCTCAAATTAACGATAAATTTCAAATCTCTCGACAAATGCTTCATGCATGGAAGATCTTCCTTATACATCCAGTGAAAAAGACTCCTCTCCATCTGACAGCTCCTTTTCCTTGCGATTTTTCTCATTGCTTGAAAAAATTTTTTACTCACATTGAGGATATCACCTAACCCGCATGTCGCCTGCCCCTATGAAAAATCCGCATGTTCTGTTTCGCTGGCACCCCCAATAAATTCTTTTAGCCCAAGTTTACCACCTTTCCTTCGAAAATTTCTTAGGCCTCAAAAAACACTCAAGCATGCCTTTCAGGAATTGTCTTGAACTGGAGAATCCTCATCTAAAGGATCTTTTCTCTTTAGGTTTGAGAAAGCCCTACATTTCACAATTTTCGAAAAAAATCTCAATGGATCGGAACAATTTTTCAGTTTAAGGAAGTCCTTTTCAACATAGGTGGCATTCAGAGAGAGTCTCCTCTAAGGAGAAAAGGAATAGATTTTAATTGGAGTCCTTTTTAATCGTTAGAATCGATGATACCTTCTTGGGCATCTTTCATTTTTTTTGCATCTTTTTGCATCTTAGAAAGATCTTGTTGAATTGTTTGAGACACTTGCTTACAAAGGTTCATATTGAATTGTTCGACAAATTGTTCTTTTTGATCTTCACTCATATTAGGGTAGAAATGATTGACCCATTGAAGCATAGCTGTATTGCCTTTTAACTGGTAGGATTGTCCATAGGGAGTTTGTGCAATTTCATTTAATTCAGAACTGTCTGAGCTTTGAGGGCTTCCACTACTTGACCCTGGAGGGGTTACACCACTTGTTTCAGTCATAAATAGAATCCTATTTTTTTAGACGATTCTCATCTGCTTTTTTGAGGCTTGCGAGTTGAGATGGAAGCTTGATCATAAAAGATAAAACTTCTTCTAGTTGTTGTGCTTGCGCTGCGTTGGATGAAATGTTTTCGGAGGAGATGGGATGTTGAGAGTGGCTTGTTCCAGAGACCCCAGAGATATCTTTCATAAGGCTATCCTCAATTTTTTTCGATTTTTTTTTCACTTTATCAGCAAGGATATTTATTAAAAAGTTCAATTTATAATGAGCCCTTTTCCAAACTGGAATCTCATGAAAAATTCCTTCTATTTTGTGGCATCGGCTTTTTGAATAAGTGGCAGATATGAGATGAGCACTGAGTTAAAGTGGATCCACTTTAGTGAAGGGAGAAAGCAAAATAGATGTGTCAATTCTAAAAAATGGATGATGTGTTAACTGACTTTTATTAAGTATTTGACTAACATGTCCAAAAATCAATAAAAGTAGCTTAAGAATGAACCCGTTTTTAGTCCATGCTCTTATGCCCTTAGGCATCCATGTGCTGATGGAGCTAACCCGCATTTCGCATGCCCAATCTAGAAAAATCCACAGGCGCTGTTTCATTGGGACATCCAATAAATTCTTTTAGGTGAGGTTGCAAATGGGCCTGCCTTGAACTGGAAAGTCATCGTCTAAAGGATCTTTTCTCCTTAGGCTTGATATCAGTCGCATCTCCTTTTGCTCTCAAGGGTATAGTGAATTTGCACCTTTCACAATTTTCGAAAAAAATCTCAATGGATCGGAACAATTTTTCAATTCAAGGCAGGCCCTTTATTGGACTTCGAAGTTCCATATTGAGGGGATTTTCATGAGTTTCTTCCTCTGTGACGCCTTTAGAATGGAGTGTATCGAGAAAGGCGATAATTGCAAATCTATTTCCTAAGCCAGGCCTGACATCATGCCAACCAGGAAGAATCCCACTTCTTTCTCCAACGATTGACTTAAAGTTTTTCCCGAGAAAAAAATAGCAGTTCCTCTACAATGAGCAGCATCAGATAGAGTTTTTTCGCAGCTTCCAATTCGAAGGCCAGGAGCACTTTCTAATAGCGCAAGGCTAGCACATCCGCCGTCAAAATGGCTTATTGATCGCTTTCTTTCTTCTTTATCGGAATACTTAATCAAAGCAAGAACAAGGCGTACTTGATGTGAATCTTTTGCAAAGATAGAATCATAGGCATTTGGAGGAAAAGAGGCGCTAAGTTCATGAATGACTTTTTTAAAACAGCTATTTGAAGTTTGCCATAGAGGTTTGGTTTTTTCGAAAAGAGAACGTATCGATGCGTTTTCTTTTATAAATGATTGACATTGAGACTCGAGCTTGGGGTGATATAGAAAGTACATTCTAAGGTTTTTCCCGTGATTGTGAGTTTCTAATCGATATCCGCAATTAGAGCGGGAGTGCAAAGGAAAAACTGTGCCATATATTTTTTTTTCACTTCTTCAGGGAGCTTTAAGAAGCTGTCGTATGCTTGAATAGCTTCATCAAACCATTCTGTCTTTGTTTCAATAGGAACAATGGCATATTGGCGCACTTTGAGCTGCTTGACTAGAGAGTCACTGGAAAAAAGGAAAGGATTGAGAAAAAGAAGGGTCATAGAAATCATTCGAAACATCATGAACCTCATGCGGTGTATGAATTTTTTGAAATAGTATGAATTAATATAGATTTGTTGTCTTCATGAAAGGGGATTTATTTTAGATTAAGTTAAAGTCTTCGCTTATGAAATGCATAAGTGTTTTTTTTCTTCTATTTCTTCTCCCCCTTATTCTTTTTTCTAAGGAACGTTTTCCGCAACCTTCTTGTATGGAGATACAGGAAAGTTCTAACAGTGTTTTTGAACGAGGAAAAGAAGAGATTGATGCTCTCTCGATAAATGTGCTCAGTCAGTTTTTATGGGATCGCTATCTATGGGGACCTAAAAAGGATTTTTTTTATTACGGATGCAATCCATCTTGGGTGTCTAAATGCCAATCCAAATGTCCTGCTACCAATTCTTATTCATTCCAGTCAATCTAACCAGGGTGAATGGCTTCCTCTCCTTCACTCTATGGAAGATGAAAATTTTGGTGACCTTTGTGGCCCTGTTTTCACTTTCAACTTCCAAGAAGGAGAGGGCGTCACAGCGCTTATCAAAAGAATTAGGTCTATTCGAGAGATGTATCTTGAAGCAGGAGCAGAAACTCTCCTACTTAAATCTCGTAGGGCACTCTCTTGGAACTATTATTGCTGCTGATGATGCGTTTGATCAAGAGAAATGGATTGAAAATAGGACGGTTGACAAGGTCATTTCCATTGCGGGACGTCTTAAAAATATTGATAAGCCTATAGAAACTCCTTTTTACCCTTATTGCTATGAAACTTTAAAGAGAATTGAGCTTATTTATGAACGTATCAAAAAAAATCGCGATCTCGTTCAACTCTATACGATTGTTGCGGAAAACGATTGGCTTATCCCTCGTGAATCTGTTCTCATCAGTGACAAAGAAGAACAAATGGCTATGATTCCCATTGACATCCTCCTCTCCCTAAACGAAGAGGATTCCCTAGTGCTTTAACAGCACTTTGGAGAGTTAAGCATGCATCGCTACTTTGCGTGGAGTCCATTAAGCAGCAGCAAAAAGGCGCCTGAGAGCTCTAGATCTTCCGCCTGAAGGAAGAGGTTTTGCGCTCTATTTTTGATAAAGGGCATATTTTTGTTGCTTGTGCTCATGCAACACGTGATCTTGTCATCCAATGGCTTTCTAGAAAAGGTTCTTTAAACCTCTGATTGTGACCCTAATCCCCTCAGCGCACTAAAAAAACGTGAGTTTAACGTAAGCTTGGGTATTTTTGAGCGTTGCAATCTGAAATCTCTCGTTTTGAATTCCTCAAATCATTGCATTTTGAATCTATTTCATTTATATGAAATTTTGTGATATATCAAATTCCAAGTAGGGAGCAATGAAAAAAAATACAAGGGAATCCCAATTTCAATCATGAACTTGCCTTATTCAAAAAGGGGAAGATACAACGAATCAAAGAATTTGAAAAATCAATTGAACCAAAAAATTCTGTTTGGTTAATCCCATTTTTTGCATAAGATGAGTTAATGACAGAAATTGGTGTAAAATCCTTTAAAAAAAGAAATTTTTTTTAAATGCAAGTTGGTGTTATTGGAATTAATTCGTTTTCTTGTCCTTTGATTTATTTGCGAGAAAAAATGACTCAGATTTTTTCTCATCTATTTTCTCAATCGGACTCTAAGTTAGAAGCAAGTTATGTTTTAGTTTCAACTTGTCATCGTAGTGAACTTTATTTTTCTTCTTTTTGTCTTAGTGATACACACATTAAAGTTTTGCAGCTTCTTCGAGAAAAGATTCATGAACCCTTTGAAGGAGTTTTTTATTCTTATTTTGGTCAAGAATGCTTTTTACATTTAGGACGTGTGATTTGTGGCATGGATAGCCTTATTTTTGGAGAGAGTGATGTCCAACGTCAGGTGAAGGTGGCTTATGAAAGATCACGTCATTTGCGTAAGCTCTCTTCTTCTCTCCATTATTTATTTCAAAAAGGGCTCAAAATTGGGAAAGAGATGCGTACGACTGTTTTCTCTTCTCATTCTCGATTGCCAGATGCAGTTTTTACCATTTTAAAGCGTTTGCAAAAAGAGAGAATGAGCAGGTCCATTTTATTTGTTGGCAATTCGATGATTAATCGCACGATGGCTTCTTTTTTTATGAAGAAAAAGGAGTATGATCTTTATATGACAACACGTAATCCTAATAAAAAATTCTTAAGCTTAAAGATTTATAATTGGGAAATGTGTGATCGTTGGATGCAATTTGATGTGGTGATTGCAGCAACTTACCATGATGGGTATATTTTAAAGGAATGTCGAAAGCTAAAACACCTAAAAAAGCAAATTATTCTTTTTGATCTGGGAATGCCACGCAATATGGACCCTCTTTTACATTATCATCCTTTGATTGATCTTTTTAGTCTTCATACTTTGAGTCAAATAGCCAATGGTCAACAAAAAGTGACAGGTAAAAAAATCCAATTTTGTGAAACACGCATTGAAAATGTGATTGAAAAGCAAGTGGACCTTTTTTACAAAAAACAAATATCCAAATGGAGATATGCAAGCTCATGCGACAAGCTTGCTCTTTTACCTTAATTTTTTTGTGGATTCAATGGGCGCTCTTATCACTTGAAATCCCAAGTGAAAAAGATGGAATTCATATTTTGCCAAGCCAAGAGATTGTGAATGAAGATTTTTTTGCATATGGCAAAACGATTGAGATTTTGGGTACAGTCAATGGAGATGTTTATATTTTAGGGGGGCAAGTATTTATTGATGGAGTCATCCACGGGGATGTGCTTGTTGCAGGGGGAAGCGTTGAAATTTCTGGAACGGTTTCTCAAGATGTTCGAATATTAGGAGGACAAGTGATCATCACAGGACATGTTGGAAGAAATGTCACAGCTATAGGTGCAACCTTTGAACTAGCTCCAGTTGCTGATGTGGGGTATAATGTTGTTGTAGTTGGGGGAAATGTCGATTTGGGGGGTGTAGTTGGAAATAATGCCCGTGTGTATACGTCAAACTTGCGTTTTTCGAGTCGAGTCAAAAAAAAACTGTATGTTTGTGCCTCTCAGATGCGGTTGACTTCAAAAGCTTATGTTGGAGATAAGTTTGAGTATTGGAGCAATCAATTAGCAGTGATCAATTCAAAGGCTCAAATAAGAGGAGAAATTATCCATCACCCCTCCTTTTTTTATTCTATCTTTCATGGGAAAGTGTTAAGAGGTTTTAAAATAGGATCAAAGCTGACTGGATTGATCATGAATTTTTTTTATACGCTTGCAATTGCTCTTATTTTCATGCGCTATTTTCATGCACGGCTTGAATTAGCTCTTAGTGTTTTAAAAAAGCGACCTTTTCACTCTTTTCTTGCTGGCTTGGTTCTTGTCATTATCTTTCCTCTACTATTTTTTATATTTCTCATTACGATTGTAGGAATTCCTTTTGCTCTTACTCTGCTTGCAATTAACATGATTGGTTTTTACAGTGCTAAAATCTTGACAATCACTTGGGCTGCAAAGCAACTTTTTTCTCGTTTTGATTTTCAAAAGCATCAAACTCTTTTTTTTATATTCACACTCATTCCCTATTATCTTATGACATCGATCCCCTATTTAGGGTCTCTTATTGCTCTTGTTTGCTTGTTTTTTGGGTTGGGAGGAATGGCTTTAAGTCAAAAGAAGTTTCATGACACAAGGTGACATGTTAACCCACATTTCGCGTGCCCACTTTAGAAAAATCCGTATCTCCTGTTTTTCCAGACACTCAATAAAGGGCCTGCCTTGAACTGAAAAATTGTTCCGATTCATTGAGATTTTTTTCGAAAATTGTGAAAGGTGCAAATTCACTATACCCTTGAGAGCAAAAGGAGATGCGACTGATGTCAAGCCTAAGGAGAACAGATCCTTTAGACGATGACTTTCCAGTTCAAGGCAGGCCCATAAATTATCTCGGAAAGGTTGCAACCTTTCCTTTGAAGATTTATTGGCGTCTCAAAAAATATTCGTGCATGCCTTTTCGAAAGAGTTGGTGAGAAATGTGAGTTAAAAGTCGCATTGATTAGGGATTCTAGGGAAAGGGATAACATCCCGGATATTTTCAATTCCGGTAATAAATTGCACAAAACGTTCAAATCCGAGCCCAAATCCTCCATGAGGTGTTGTGGCAAATTTTCTAAGATCAAGATACCACTTATAATCATTTGGATTGAGTCCTTTCTTTTCAATTTTACTTTTTAAAATATCCAAGCGTTCTTCTCTTTGACTTCCCCCAATAATTTCTCCAATTTTTGGAACAAGAACATCTAGAGCAGCAACTGTTTTTCCATCTTCATTGTCACGCATATAAAAGGCTTTAATTTCTTTAGGGTAATCGGTCAAAATCAAGGGTTTTTTAAAATGTTCTTCACTGAGATAACGTTCATGTTCTGATTGCAAGTCAAGACCCCATTCGACAGGATATTCGAATTTTCTTTGTGATTTTTTAAGAAGCGTAATGGCTTCTGAATAGGGAAGGCGAATAAAAGGAGTTTTGATGACATGTTCGAGCCTTTCGATAAGTCCTTTTTCAATAAATTGGTTAAAAAATTCTAAGTCTTTTAAGCAATGGGTGAGTGCTTCTTGAATGAGGGTGGTAAGAAACTCTTGAGCAAGAAGACAAATCCCATCTAAATCGGTAAAGGCCATTTCGGGTTCAATCATCCAAAATTCAGCGAGGTGTCTAGACGTATGAGAGTTTTCAGCGCGAAATGTGGGGCCAAAGGTATAAATATCTGATAAAGCAAGAGCATAGGCTTCTCCATTGAGTTGTCCAGAAACACTCAAATAAGCCTCTTTGGAAAAAAAATCTTGGTTGTAGTCAATTTTACCTTCTTTGCGGGGAAGGTTTTCTAAGTTGAGAGTTGTGACTTGAAAAAGTTCTCCTGCTCCTTCACAATCCGAACCTGTAATGATTGGGGATTGGAGATGGATAAAGCCCCGTTCTTGAAAAAATTTATGAACTGCGTAGGTTAGACGACTCCGTACGCGAGCTACAGCTCCTTGCGTGTTGGTGCGAGGACGCAGATGGGCAATAGTACGCAAAAATTCAAAGGAGTGTCTTTTTTTTTGGAGAGGGTAATCGTTTGGACAAAAGCCATAGAGAGTCACTTTTTCAGCATGGAGCTCAATTTTTTGCCCTTTTCCTAAGCTTTTTGCAATTGTTCCAGTAATAGAAAGGGAAGCACCCGTTGAAAGAGAAGAGATCATGCTTTCATAATCTTTCAGCTTATGATCTGCAATCACCTGCAAATTTTCGAAGTAGGAACCGTCATTGACTTCGATAAATGTAAAAGATTTTTTCTTTCGAACTGTGCGTACCCAACCAGATACGGTTACAATTTTGTTTTCTATAGCCTCTTCATTTGCTTCAAAAAGAGTTTTAATCGCACGTTTGTTTTGCAAATTTTTGAAGCAGTGCGATTTCATCTTTCCACATTGTTTCTCCATCAGGTGTTTCCAAATATTTAGGGATTGTTTTGAGTTTGGGGTGCTCCATCATGAAACGAAAAGATTCCAAACCTATTTCTCCTTTTCCCAAAGAAGCATGACGGTCTTTTCTCGATCCAAGTGCTTGTTTAGAATCATTCACATGTAAAGCACATAAATGTTTGAGCCCTACGATTTTTTCAAATGCATCTAGTGTTGCATTCCATCCATCTAAAGTGCAAATATCATAGCCTGCTGCAAAAATATGGCATGTATCAAGACACACTCCAATAGGAAGAATGCCATGGACTTTTCCTATAATGTAAGCAAGATGCTCGAATCGATATCCGATAGTTGTTCCTTGTCCAGCTGTTGTTTCAATTAAGAGCTTAAGAGAATGGTTTTTTTCAAATAGAGGTACCATTTTTATCAAATTTGCACTGATACGGTTGAGACAGCTTTCTTCTGTATCTCCAGTTGCAGCTCCTGGATGGAAGTTTAAAAAATTGAGGTTGAGCTGCAGGCATCTTTGAATTTCTGCTTCAAAGGCTTTAAGGCTTTTTTCTTCGACATCTTTTTTAGGGGAACCTAAATTGATAAGATAGCTGTCATGACTCATCACTTTTTTGATTTGAGTTTCGTTTAAGGTTTTTTCCCATAGAAAAATCTCTTTTTCAGAAATTGGACGTGATGCCCATCGTTTTTGGTTAGCGGTAAAAATTTGAATGGTAGTTGCCCCAATTTCTTGCCCTCGCAGAAGCGCTTGATGCACTCCTCCGCTGATAGACATATGAGCTCCGATAAATAAAGATTCTTTTGCGATCATCTTTTGAATTTACTGTAAAACATGCAAGACATTTCCCAAAACTTAAGCTTTAGTAGAGTGTATGTTTTTAATGAGTATGAGCTAAAAATTCACAAACAAGAGCAATATTAATAGGAAGAGGGAGTGTAATTTGATCTGCTTGAGGAATAGAAAGAAGTTGCCCTGTGAATTTTTTTTCATCAAGTGACAGATATTCAGGAACAGTTCGCGAAGTATTAGAGAAAGTCTCTTTGAAGCATTTCATATTCTGAGATTTTTCCTTAATCGAAATGATCATTTCTGGCTTAACATGAAAAGAACGGATGTCAACTTTTTTTCCATCGATGAGAACATGACCGTGAGAAACGAGTTGATGCGCTTGAAAAATTGTTGTAGCAAATTTAAGTTTATACACGATATTATCTAAGCGAGTTTCAAGATTTTCTAATAAGAGATGGGCTGTATTTCCTTTTTTAGCAATAGCTTCTTTATAAGAGCGGAGAAGCTGTTTATCTGTAAGCATTCCATAAACAGCTTTGAGCTTTTGTTTTTCTTCTAGCTGCAAGCCATAATCTGATTTTTTTCTCCGTTTACTTCCGTGCATTCCGGGAGGGTTTGATTTGTGTAGGAGAGGATTCCGCAGACGTCCAAAAATATTAACTCCAAAACGGCGAGCAATGCGATTTTTTGCTCTAGTATATCGTGACATTCTATCTCCTTAAAATTCACCCTAAAAGGTTCAACTTGCTATCTTAATTTAAATGATTCATTTAGCTCAAGGGTAAAGTCTGTTGCGTAGCCTAAGTTTATCACTTGCTTGCGCTATGGCCCCCATTTCTCGTGCCCACTTTAGAAAAATCCACATGCTTTTTTTCGCTGGTACATCTAATAAATTCTTTTAGGTGAAGCTGCACCCTTATCCATTCGAAAATTTCTTAGGCCTCAAAAAACAATCGTGTGTGCCTTTTCGAAAGAGGTGGCGTAAAATAAGGGCTAGTCCATGTTTTTCTTACAGTTTGCGTAAAAATACAGGGTATAAACGGTTATGAGAACAAAAAATAAATTTAATTGTAGATAAATTTCTACAACCGCTTTAAACTGTGTAATTGCTCATGATCTAGGTTTTGAGCACTCTCACTATGAACGTTTTGCTTTTTTATCTGATAAACTCTCAAACTTATGCAAAAAACACAGAATTACTTCGTTCTTTCTTTTTATCTTATTCATCCTATTGAGAATCCAAAGGAGCTTATCAAAAGTTTTAAGGATTTTTTTAAGAGCCATGATATTCAAGGACGTATTTATATCAATGAAGAAGGGATTAATGCTCAAATGAGTGTTTTTAAAAAAGATGCTCCTCTTTTCCTTGAATGGTATTTTCAAAATAAAGCGTTTAGAAAAAGTGATATTAAAACCCATCTTTATCACGAACATGTCTTTCCCAAGAAAACGGTGAAATATCGCAAGCAGCTTGTTGCTTTAGACAAACATGTGGATTATTCTAAAAGAGGAGCCTATCTTAGCCCTCTTCAATGGAAAGAGATGCTTGATAAAAAAGATGATAAAATCTTGATTTTAGATGTGCGTAATGATTACGAATGGGATGTTGGACACTTTAAAGGAGCCTTACGTCCTGAATGTAAAACATTTAGAGAGTTTCCTTTTTTTTTAGAAAAGATCAAAAAAAGGTATCCCCCAGAAGAAGGAAGACCCATTTTAATGTCTTGTACAGGAGGAATTAGATGTGAATTTTATTCTTGCCTTTGTAAAGAGGCAGGGTACCTTGAAGTTTACCAACTTCAAGGAGGTATCATTCAATATGGGGTAGAAGTAGGATCTGAGCATTGGCTTGGAGAACTTTTTGTCTTTGATGATCGTCTTGTGATTCCTATTGTTGCTGAAGGTCAAAGTGATCCGATTGGAAAATGTCATCATTGCAATGCTAAGACAAGTACTATTTATAATTGTGCAAATATGGACTGTAATGACCTTTTTCTTAGTTGCTTGGATTGCACAAAAAAGTTTCTTGGCTGCTGCTCGTCCTCTTGTTTGCAAACACCTAGACGAAGAGAAATAGCAATTGAAGCGAAACCAAAGCCTTATCGAAAACTTTCTTTTAATGAAAAACTTAAATTCAATTCTTGAAATTTAAATCCATGAGTATTCCCTAGCCCCTATCTTACCACTTTTAAAAAAATCTCAGTTGATCCGAAAAGTTTTTTAGTTTAAGGCATTCCTTTTAGCTATTCTAATTGATTTTTTTTCTCGATGAGCTCAATTGCTGCTGCTTTTAGGGTTTTAAGTCCTTCTTCAAAACCCACTTCGATCAACAACTTATCTAAATAATTCATTTCAGCTTGTAATTGATCGCATAAAGATTCAAGCTTTGCAATTTTTTTCTTTAGTTGATCTTGGTTCATTTTCCCTCACACAGGTGATAAGGCGATTTAGACCTTCCTCTCTTAAGTCTTTTAAAATAAAACTTCTATACCTATTATCTTGCTGCCATTTTTTTCCTCTTTTGATTTGGAATCCAATCTTTAACCCTTATGTCTCAAAAGTCATCTTTGAAAGTGTGAAATATCTGTTATCTCGAATATTCCAAAATAGCTCTTTTAAGGGCCTGCCTTGAACTGGAAAATCCTTTTTTGCAGTAACTTCTCCATAAAGGAGGTGATAGTATCCTTTTGACCACCTATTTTATTCATATGCAAAAAGCATGCTCTTTATCAAAGGTTTTCACAGTCGATCTTGTTCAAGATGATGATAAATTGTTAAGCTTTAAAGGCTTTGTAAGAGATAAAAATCTACAGGTTCAGGCGAATTCTTAAAATGTAGGCCTATTGCGATCTGAAGCAAAAATTATGTTATAAAAACGAAATAAGTCGATGGATCAAGAAGTTCATCGAAAAGTAGGTGATTTCTCCGATTTTATGCTTATTTTAAAATAAACCCTATCTGGAGACACCTCTCCCTTAGCACATTAGAAGCAATAAGACGATTTGTTGAGGGTGACTATTCCCTTGTCAAACTCAAGGGTGTTTTAAGCAGCTTTGACTACTTTCTTTGGAAACTTAATTAAGCCCGTTTGCACGATCATTCATAATCGCAATATTTTCTTCTTGTTGAATGAGCTGACGATAGCGATCTTTAGTCACAGCTTTATTATTATAATACCAGCTGACCTTTGACATATCATCAAAGTAGAGAGTAGAAGGGCCGTGTTTTTTACCTTCATACCAGTTGATTTTTTCAATGATAGTTTCCCCGTCAACGTAATGTTTTTCTAAACCATGCTTTTTACCCTCTTTATAATTCACTTCGAGATAGAGACAACCATTTTGGTAATAATAAGCAAGCCCACTCAAGACGTTTTTTTCATAGGTTTCGACAGAAATAGGTTCTCCTGTAGGGGCAAAAACTTTTTTTTCACCATGAATTTGACCTCCTAAAAGAGGTGTAACTGTATGAGGAATACCATGGGAGTGAAATGTTTCAGATAAGATGGGATATCCATTTTCAATGGTCTCTTTTGCAACGATTTCTTCTCGCTGATTGCGGGTAATACGCATTCCTTTCCCCTTGATCACTCGCGCTTCCAGTTCATTTTTCTTATTGTAATATTCCCCTTCAAGCAGTTCGCTATTGTGATATTCTTCGATACTCAAGGGAGTGCCAGAAAAAAACCATCGAAAGATTTTGATATGAGAAGGAGAGAGAAATTCTGTTTCTTCTTTGGGGGTTCCTCGAATATCATAGATCTTTTTTTTGATTAAATTCCCCTTTTCATAGATGCTTAAAGATTCAATTGTTTGAGAATGGGGGTAAGTTGCTGTCATGGGTCCATGTAAAATTCCATTTTCGTAAGAGACCGAAAGGGTCACACCATTGTGCATTGTTGAAATGACTTGACCTGGGTAATTCGCCGATTCCCATTCTTTTTTTGACACATCATATCCATATTTATGAATATAGCGTTTGGAAATCACTTGACTGTCTTCATCTCGACTAGAATGACATCCCATAACAACAAGTGAAAAAAGAGATAAAAAATAGGAACAATATCTTTTCATACTTTAACCTCATGACCTAAAGTTTGTAGTAATCCAACTTCTCTATCTTATCATCTTGGAAAATGAAGATAAACCTAAAACTCATTTTGCATTAACAAAAATGAAAGAAAAGTTCAAAAAGGGGAAGATAAATGAAATTTCTTAGCGATAAGATGAATCAGATGATGGTGTTCTTTTTCTACTTGCTTTTGTGTGAGGGTTTTTTTGTCATCTCGATAAGTCAAACGTAAAGTGATGTTTCGTTGATCGTGACCAATTTTTTCACTTTCATAAATATCAAGTAGAACAACCTCTTTTAAGAGTTTTGAAGAGATACGAGAAATAGCATTTAAAATGATATCGATGGGAGTTGTCTTACTGAGAGTAAAAGTCCAGTCACGATCAGATCCCGGAAATTGAGACAGAGGTTTTACCTGAGGAAATCCAGGTTTAAGATCAAATAGGGGATGTAAATTGATTTGTGCAAAGAAAAGAGGTTTAGAGAGATTGAGAACGCTTAATGTTTTAGGATGAATTTCTCCTAAGATTCCTATTTGCATCTCATTGCTTTGAATCAATGCTTGCTTATAAGGGTGAAAGCTTTGCAAATTTGAAGGGATAAAAGAAGTTTTTTTAATCCCATAGTTTTCTAAGAGGTTTTCTACAATTCCTTTTAGATCAAAAAAATCGACCTTTTCATTTTGCTGATTCCAGAAATGAGGAGTTCGATTTCCTGTTAAAATAATAGCTGCTGTTGATTGTTCTTTAAAGTGTTTTTTGTCCTTAAAGTGAATACGTCCTATTTCAAAAGCAGAAATATTGAAACATTGCTTATCAAAATTTCTTTTAATTGCCACCAGCAATCCGGGAAGTAAAGAAGAACGTAAAACCGATTGATCAATGGAGGTTGGGTGTAAAACATGGATGTGTTCTTCTTTTGGAAGGGCTTTTTCTAAGAAGAGCTGGGAAAGTTCAGGACTGATTAAATCGCAAGTTAAAAATTCTTGGAGTCCTTCGCGTAAAAGAAGAGAGCGTACTTTTTGTTCAACCAGAAAAAGAGGTGCCGGAGGAAGAGGCGAATGAATGGCATGTTTTTCACTGGATTTAATGTTGTTGTATCCATAAATACGAGCGATCTCTTCAATTAAATCGATTTCCTCTTCAATATCATTCCGATAAGAAGGAATAAGAACCTCTAATTTTTCCTCATTTTGGAAGAGGATCTGCATTTCTAATCGTTTTAAAAAAGATTCAATTTCACCAATACTAAAGGCTGTTCCTAAAATCTGATTGACATAGTCGATACGACAAAAGATTTTTTTAGGGGTGTAGGAGTGAACATGATCATCAATTTTTCCTTTTAGGATTTCCCCTTTTGCAAGTTTTTGGATCAAAGAAGCTGCTTCATCAAGGGCACGAGCAATGCCTTTAGGGTCAATTTCTCTCTCAAAGCGGTTTGAGGCGTCGCTCCGAAGATGCATGCTACGACTTGCTTTTCGAATAAAAGAGGGATGAAAATGGGCTGCTTCTAATAAAATACGGGAGCTATTTTCACTGATTTGCGAATTAGAGCCTCCCATAATCCCTGCAATAGCAATGGGTTTATCTCGATCCCAAATCATAAGGGTAGAAGGAGGAACTTTGACTGTTTTCTCATCTAAGGTTACAAAAGAAATTTCTTTTTGGGTTTGATCGACTCTTATTTGGTGTCCTGCTATTTTGTCATAATCAAAAGCATGGATGGGAAGTCCTGATGCAAGCATGACATAATTTGTGGCATCAACAATATTATTAATCCTCCTAATACCTGCTGATTGAAGCCGGTTTTGAAGCCAAAAAGGAGAAGGAGCCACTTGAACGTTTTGAAGTAATCGGGCTAAATAGCGTAAACACCCCTTTTTTTCTTTGACTTCGATTTGAATCATCTCATCTATTTTTTTTTCTTGATTTTCAATCAATTGAACAGGAGAACGTTTGTAGGGAATATCTAAAATCGCAGCAAGATCTCGTGCTATCCCACATATGCTCATACAATGGCCTAAATTGGGGGTGAGTGAGACTTCGAGAATCACATCTTCAAAAAGTTGGGTGAGATCTGTTCCAAGAGGGGAGTCCCATGGGAGCTCCATAATTTTTTCATGAGCATCTGATAAGAGAAGTTCTTTTTCTGAACAAAACTTTCCATAAGACTCAACTTGATATAGAGTGGCTTTTTTAATTTCTAAAACTTTTCCCGAAGCATCAGTAAGCTTTGCACCTATTTTTGCAAAAGCAGTGATAAGCCCTTTTTGACAACAGGAAGCTTCGCAGACGACTTGCAAAGTGGTTTTTCCATCAAAGACTTGGGCAACCTTTAGATTTTCATGAGAAGGATGGGGATTGACCTCTATAATTTTTCCGACAACAACGCCAGAAAAAGAGAAGGATTTTTTGATGATTTGATCCACCTCTAAGCCAGCAAGTGTCATTGCATCAGATAACTGATGGGGAGATAAGTCGGTCGAAAGGTAATCTCGGAGCCAAGATAAAGGAACAAGCATACATGTAGGGGGTCATATTTTTGAGCGATTTTAACAGATTTTATCGATTGAAGAAAGAAAACTTTTGTTTTTTTCTATTGGCGGGTGGTGATTTTTTTGTTATTTTCAAAGGATCATGCAAGAAGAAACCTATCTTAAAAATCTTTTTTATAAACGCTCTAAACTCCTTGTTCAAGCACTCATGATCAGTGTGACTTTTAATATTGGACTGATTGCGACATTTCTCACTTTTTTTCTTAAAAAAGAAAAAAAAATTGAACTTCTCTTTCGTCAGAAAATCTTTGTTCCAAAAAAATCTATTTTTTCTTCTTTTTCTTTGACAAATCAAGAGATTTTGAAAAAATATCTCAATTTGCCTTTTAATGATCTTTTAAAAAAACTAGAAAATTCGAAACTGGTTGAACAGGGATTTTGCAAACGAGATCTTGCTCTTTCTGCGCTTGTTTCTAGGTATTTTTTCGATATAGAAAGAGCGCTTTCAGGGCAAAAATTGGAAACTCGGTTTTTTCATCTCAAAGAAATGAATCTAGATCTCCCCCTTTTTCCTGGACTTGATGATGAGAAATTTAGGGCGATTGTCTTTTTTGCTCATTTCGAAAAATGGCCTTTCACTCCTCAAGGTCTTTTTGAGAAACTTAAAGAATTCAAAGGAGAAACGCCCTCATCTCTTAAAGAGACTTTTTTTCTTTCTAAAGAATTTTATCTTATTGAAAAAGCTTTTAATCGTCTTCCTTTTATTTTTCCAAAAGAGATCATTCTTAAGCTGCTTTTAGATGGCAATTGGAAGCAAATCGTTTCTGTCTGTATTTCTATAGAAGAAAATCCCGCAGGTGAGATTCTTGATTTAGGAGCTTTTTTGAGTGGTTTTCATCATTCAAAACTTGCAGCTTATTTGCTTGTGACTCTCAATCCCGCTTATGCTTACAATTGTTTGAGCAACAAGCAGCTGGAAATTTTTTTAAAGCTTTTAGATCAACCAACAGAACCAGTCATAGCTTTTTTAAAACGCATTGTTGAGACTTCTTTGCGTTCCAATGCGATTTGTGATCTTGCAAGACAAAGACTTGTTTTGTGGGAAAACGAGGCTTTTATTCGTCCCAAAAGTCCCCAAGAAAAGGCGATTGAATATGTGATACGAAAAGGAGATTCTCTTTGGAGTCTTTCCCGTCGATTTAATATTTCCATTGAAGAACTTAAGAAAGCCAACGCTCTTGAATCTACCCTGCTGTGTCCAGGAAAAGTTCTTCTTATCCCTAAAGGAGAAGAAAGAGAGAGATAGGGATTTTAGCTCGCATTTCGCTTTCCCTTTCTGAAAAATCCACATGCTCTGTTTCGCTCACACATCCGATAAATTCTTTTAGGAGCCTGCCTTGAACTGAAAAATTGTTCGGATCCCTTGAGATTTTTTTCGAAAATTGTGAAAGGTGCAAATGCATTAGACTCTTGAGAGCAAAAGGAGATGCGACTTATCTTAAGGCCTAAGGAGAAAAGATCCTTTAGACAATGACTTTCCATTTCAAGGCAGGCCCTTTAGGTTAGGTTGCAAACTTATCCATTCGAGAATTTCTTGGCGTTTCTGAAAACAGTTGTGCAACTCTTTTTCCATAGGGGGAATGAGAGATAGGGGTTTAAGGAAAGTCGATGCCTCCTGGATGCCAAGGATGACATTTACAAAGGCGTTTTAGAGTTAAATAAATTCCTTTAAAGGACCCATATTTCTTGATTGCACAAAGAGCATAATCAGAGCATGAGGGATAAAAGCGGCAGCACTGTCCCAACAGGGGGCGGATGAGAAATTGATAAAGCCTTACTAAAAAAATTAAAACCTTTTTCACGTACAAAACCTCTTGCTTGGATACTTACTTATAGATATCATACAATGTTTTTCCCTTTTGCGGAAGTGGTGGAACTGGCAGACACGCTACCTTGAGGTGGTAGTGGGAGTAAAATCCCTTGGGGGTTCAAGTCCCCCCTTTCGCATTTTCTCTTTTCTTGATCTGATTTTAAAAGCTCAGTGAATGCCTCCAAAAATAACCGACTTGATTTCGCAGTAATCATTGAGGCTTTCAAGGGCTGAATTTTCCCGTCCAATGCCCGATTCTTTCCATCCCCCAAAGGGAAGGAGTTCTGAACAGACATCGGTTGTATTCATTCCAACAGAGCCTGCTTCGAGTGCTTCAGAAACTCTAAAGCTTCTTCCTATATTTTCAGTAAAGAAATAGGCTCCTAGTCCATATTGAGTATCATTTGCCATTTGAATGGCTTCTTCTTCTGTTTTAAAAGGATACATTGCAGCAACTGGCCCAAAAATTTCTTCTCGGTATAGGCGCATATTTTGATTTCCATTGGTTAAAATGGTAGGGTTATAAAAAAGGGGGCCCATATTTGATCGAGAGCCACCACATCGAAGAGTTGCTCCTTTTTGAAGGGCATCTTGAATAAGTTCTTCTACTTTAGCAATGCCTTGCTCATTGATAAGAGGACCGAGGTTGTTAGAGGGGTCCATACCAGAGCCCATTTTAAGGTGTTTATCGATCATGGCTTGAAATTTTTGTGCAAAAGTCTCATAGACACTCTCCTGGACTAGAAAGCGATTGATATTATTGCAACATTGGCCTGCATTATAAAATTTAAACCAAAAAGTGCTTTCAACAGCGCGGTTTAATTGAGCATCTTCAAAAATGATTGCAGGGCAATTGCCTCCAAGTTCCATGCAAATATTTTTGATTCCTTTACCTGCTGCGCTCATCAGCTTTTTTCCTACATAGGTCGATCCTGTAAAGCTGACTTTACGAATAAGAGAATGGGAAGTTAAAATTGTTCCTACTTCTGTTGGGTCAAGACAAGGCAGAACATTAAAGACACCTGGAGGAAAACCGGCTCGATGAGCAAGTTCTGCAAGAGCAAGAGCAGAAAGAGGGGTATCTTCTGCTGGTTTTAAAACCATGGTACATCCAGAGGCAAGTGCAGGAGCACATTTTTGCACTACAAGAACAGAAGGAAAGTTCCAAGGAGTAATCAGTCCTAAGACTCCGAGAGGTTGTCTGATCGTCATGAAGCGACGATTTGGGTCAGGAGATTGGAGAGTATGTCCATGGAGACGCTTGCCTTCTTGAGCATACCAATTCAAAAAACCTACATTCCCCATGAGCTCATGGACCGATTGTTCGTAGGGTTTTCCCACTTCATGAGTTAAAATTGTGGCGATATCATCCCAATGTTTATGAATGAGTTTTTCCCATTTTAAAAGATAGCTCCCTCTTTCCTCGGCTGTAAGGTTTTTCCAAGAGATGAAAGCATTTTGCGCCATTTCAATGGCTTTTATGGTCTCTTTTTTGCTAACTTCTGTCACTTCGGCTACAAGCGTTCCATCAAAAGGATTGTAAACTTTAAAGCTTTGGGTTCCACTTACCCAGTTTCCATTGATATAACTTTGAGTTTTTAAAAGAGTTGGATCTTTTAGTTTTAGCATAATAACCTCATTTTCAGAGCAGAATATCACGCTCTTTTTGCTTACCATTGTTTGTTTTTTAAATTTTATTTCAGCTTTTTTCTTCTTCTGAAATAGAGTCTTTTTTTATGTTTTGAACTGTTTCTTCAAATGTCATTTCTTCACTTGGAATAGAATGATGATCATTGAGATCTTTGTTTTGGTTATCCAAATTTTTGTTCATCGTTTCTAGGGGGTCTACTTCTTTTATAATTTCAGATACAGGAGTTTCAGTTTTGGCCCCAGATTCGATTAAAAACTTAATGACAAAGATATTTTTATTTTGATGAAGTGCATTGATAAGAGTGGTTTTTCCAGAAAGATCAAGCGTATTAAAATTGGCATTAAAGGCTTTAAGAAGAGTTAAGACTTGGGTATTTTGATTAAACATTGCAGCAAGTGTTAAAGCTGTTCTTCCGTCGATATCTTTTGTTTCAACTTGACTCCCTGCTTCTAAGAGATGCTTGACAATTGTGATATTTTCATGCATTGCTCCGATCATAAGAGGTGTTTTCCCACAGTTATTGATTGCTTCGATGTTTGCATCTGAGTCGATTAAAAATTTAGCAATAGATGCATATCTTTCTTTGTAACAGCAGCGAATAAGGGGAGTTTCATTGTTATATCCTGAAGATTCGATATCAGCACCTGCTTGAATAAGGAAATCAACAACGATTTTAGCACTATTTGGATCTGCATTTTTTGCATAACATGAGGCGTGAGAAAGAGCGGTATATCCATTTCGGTCACAAGCTTCTATATCTGCGCCTAAATGATGCAATAATTTCACAAGTTCAATTTGAGCATAATAAGCAGCCTCCATAAGAGGGGTCATTTCATTTTGATCAAATAAAGGGGCGTTGATATTTTCCAAATAGAGAATTAAGGCTTTAGCACTGGTTATATCTCCTTCTTTGATGGCGTCACTTAAATTTTTTCTTCGACTTGTTTGAGACCCTTTTTGCCATTCGATTTGATTTTCATAAGCATAAGAAAAAAGATCTGAGAAAAAAAATGGAAAGAGAAGAAAGAAAAAAAAGCTCTTTTTTAAAAGAAATTTTAACATAAAATTTATTTTCCTTTTTTAAGAGTTTATGAATTCTATGTCTCATATCAATCGAGAGTGAAAAATCTTTTTTCCATTTGGAAAAGAGGTCATTTTTACCTCCGTTTACATAGCCTTTGTTGAAAGATTATGGAACCGCTTCGATGAAAATGCCACTTCCTCTTTTATACAAATGTATTTTGAGCTTAAATCAGCGAATTTCATTTGATGGCGTCAACTTAGCTTAAAACATATTTGCGATAAAAGAGAAAATTCCTTCCCAAAAAATCTCACTGTTGAGCAATCCCATTTGTTAAAAAGATTTTTCAAACATGACTGGTATAAAAAGATAAAAGCATTTTGAGGAAAAATTTAGATAAAAATCAAGTTTAATTTTTATTTTTAGATAGAGATTTATTTTGATTTTTAACATGTTCATCCTAATTTAGATTTTTTGTTTGATAATGTTGAAGACTTTGAGTAAGTAGGCATTTTAATTCATTTTTAAAAAAAAGAAATGTTATCAAAAAAATCGATGATAGATTTTTTGAGATCCATAAATTTTCTATAGCATCTATGACTTCTTACTTTCTTGTTCATGAACTATCATCTCCTCTTGATCAAATTTAATTGAGCGCATAAGGAAGGAGGAATTTTAATCCTATTGAATCGTGGGTTTCTAATTTTTTGAATAGCTCAATAATAGGCTAGCTTCTATTTCACATACCCATTTTAGAAAAATCCACATGCTCTGTTTTCCGATACCTCCAATAAATTCTTTTAGGTGAGGTTGCAAACTTATCCATTCGAAAATTTCTTGGCTTTTCGAAAAACACTCAAGCATGCCTTTTTTCAGGGGTCGCGTAAAATACGGGTGAGTAAGAAGAATTCACAAGAATCCAGAGAGGGTTTGGATAAGGATGTTTGTGAGATGTAGCAATTTCCTTTCCGATGAAATTAGGTGACTATGTAGCGCTAAAGAGAAAAATAGGGGATACTCCGAGGTCATATATTTTAGTTATTTTTTTAAAAAAAGAGCAAAAAGAGTGTCGATTTTTTCTTCGAGATCTTGAGGAAGATCCAAATGAAGAAGGGGAGTAAAAAGACGCGCTCTGGTTAAGATGACTAAAAGTTTCCAGGCATCAGAAGAAACTTGTATCTGATTTCCTTCGAAGTAAATGGAGCCTTTTGATAGAGCCATGAAGCCTTCATGCATCAGGAGCTTAAGTCTAAAGCTTGTCCAAAGTATTTTAGGCGCTAAAGGAAGTTTTTTAAGGTATGTCAATAAAAGGAGGTAGAGTTTAGGAGCAGGTTTCCCTGGGAATTGAGAAAGGTGGATGGCTTGAATCATCTGGCTTCCGTAGTTTAATAAAACAAAATCTTGACGTAAAAAAAGATGAAGATTGATGATAAACCCATCGATAAATAAGTAAAGGTCTGATTTTCCAAGACGATAGATATATTTTCCAAGGCAAAGAGGTGCCATTAAATTCATGAGTTGCGAATTTTTAGGAGAGATGCGTTTGATGAAAAGATGTACGATTCCCAAATTAGGAGTAAAAAGATGAGCAATTCTTCCTTGCTCTTTATAGGGATATGTTTTTAAAATAATCCCTTCATTTTGATATTCTCTTAGCATCTTATTATTAAGGTTTTTAACTTCTAGATAAAATTAGGAAGTTTTGTTACTTTGTCCTGTCTTTATGGGCGGTGAAAATAGCAGAACCCTTACACTTATCAATATAGCATAATAAAAAGAAACAAGTTTTTTCGATAAAAATCTCATTTTTTTGGTTTAGATAAGAAAGTTAAAAAGCATCGGTAGCTCAATTGGATAGAGTACCTGACTTCGGATCAGGTGGTTAGAGGTTCGAATCCTCTCCGATGCGTATTTTAGAAATTACTTAAAATCTAATTTTCAACAATCCCATGACTAAAGCAAGGGGGGTTATTTTTTGTCTTTTGGTAAAAGTACAGATTAGGGTTTAAAAATAAACTCGACTAGATTTTTGTCTTGCTTCTGATTGAGATAGCTTAAAACGGAGTGGATACGAGAAGAAATATTAGGGTCTTGAAGGGGACCAAACCACATCGACCAAATCGAATCATCTTGTAGGGCATTGGCTTGTCGACTCATGATCCCAAATGTTGCCCAATCTCCATATTTTTATAATGTCAGGAGGACAAATCACCATCCAAAACTTCAATCAAAGCTCTTTTGTTCCACATCCTATTGAAAGTAACAAAGGAATCGGAGGAGGAGATGTCACAGCAGAGGGGCTGACGATGGGGGATGGAAACAGGGCCTCTTTCACCTTAAAGGGGAAAAATACCTACACGGGAACAACAGGCATTAAGAGTGGAACCCTTTGCGTTCAAGGGTCGATCATCACCCCTGTGATTCTCGATGGAGGGGCTTTTGGAGGCACGGTGACGGTGATCAAAGATCC
>JANQJX010000237.1 GCA_028281425.1 Simkania sp. | reverse complement strand
TATGACAGACGCTAAGAATCGTTGAGTCTATAAAAGAGATTCCTGATACTTCTCCTTCAAGGCTCTTTTGCATAGCAAGCAAAGGAAAAATGATTTTTTCTCTTTGGGTTTGAGAAAGTCTTAAATCCTTTTGCTCTCAAGAGTCTAGTGAATTTGCATCTTTCACAATTTTCGAAAAAAATCTCCATGGATCCGAACAATGTTTCAGTTCAAGGCAGGCTCATGATTAGCAAATGGAAAAGAAAAAAATGTTTATGAAAAAAATCATTGCGGTTGTTTGAAAAAAGATGTAAAACGAAAAACACCTTAATAGGATGGTTTTTGGAATAATGAAAAGAGGTGAATAAAAAATGCTCAATTTAAGGAAACTGAGGCAAGATTTTTCTTCCAATGTTTTGAAAGATGGAAAACAACTCTTTGAAACTGAGAAGGTGCTCGGTGCCAAAATTCTTCACCTCGATTCTTCAAGCCTTAGGATCAGTGCTCAGGTAATGGGCCAATATAATAATGCGTATGAAAGTGAAATTGAAATCGATCGTATTGAAATTGAAACGATTGATTCTAACTGTGATTGTCCTTACCATTATGACTGCCAACATCTCGCTGCTCTTCTTTATTATTTAGAGGCAAATCTAGATGAAATTTTGGTGAACTATTCCAAAGAAAATGATTTTAAAGAAATGACAGAAGAGGGGTTCGATGAAGAGGAGAGAGAAAAACTCTTAGAAGCGGTTAAAGAAGCTAAAACAAAAGAAGAGCAGAGACGGGATGAAGAGGTACAAAAAGAGGTGCTTGCTGAATATGTAGAGGCTTCTCAGATTTTAGCGAAATCTCCTTTTTTTCTTCCTTTTGAGGAAAAAAAAATAGATTCTGCAGAACTGGCATTGATTTTTTCTTTGCCTAAAGATTCTAAAAAAGAAGATGTTGAAATTCAAATTGCCCTCAGGCTGCCTTCCCGTTCTAAGCCCCTTCATATTCCCAATATTGCACAATTTTTAGAAGCTCTTCGCTATCAAGAAAATCTCTATGTAGGGGGGAAGAGTTATCTTTTTACTCTTAAGTCATTTAGACAAGAAGAAAGGGAAATTGTAAGTTTTATCATAGATCATGTAAGGCCTGTCCAAAGATCCATAAGTGAACGTTCTCAAAAGTTTGCTTTTTTGAGTCAAAAAATGCTTGGAATGATTTTATCTAAAGCACAAGAAATTGCAGTCGGAATTCTTAAGTGTAAAAAATGGTTTCCTCAAGATGAAAAACATTTACTACTTCCTTGTCTTTATAAAGAAAACTTAGAATCCCCGATTCGTTTTTCAAAAGTGCCTGCTCAAGTTAAGGTCACTCTTGAATATATTCCCCCTCCTTCAAATAAAATTTTGCTTAACCCTACGCTTCTTATCGATGGAAAAACCATTATGCTAGAAGATGCCTCTTTTTTTGAATGTGCAAAACCAGGGATCATGTACCAAAATGTTTATTATCGCTTTGAAGAACATATTATGCGCCAACATCTTTGTTCGCTTCTTCCCATTCGAGATATGACAATTCCTGAACCTCTTTTTGGAACTTTTGTTGAGAATGCACTTCCCGAACTTTCCCGTTTTGCTCATGTGGCTCAACAAGATATGATTGAACATTTTACAACCCTTCCTTTTGTTGGTTGTTTAAAGGCTATTTGTGATCTTTCTTTTTTAAATGGAGAGCTTGAAGCGTCTCTTTCTTTTTGTTATGATGACAAAGTTATTCCAGCAAGTTCTAAAGCTTTGGAATACAAAAATGTTTGTTCTTTTATTACAAGTGATGGAGTGATTGCACGTGATTTGGTAGAAGAGCAAAAAATCATTCAAGAGCTTTTTTCCGATTTTATTTTAGATCCAGAACATCAGACATATGTTGCGAAGATAGATAAAAAGGTCATCGAATTTATGACTGATACGATTCCGCGCAATCAACATCGAGTGAAATTCAATTGTCCCCAAAATTTGCTCGATCAATTTATCTATAATAAGACCCAGTTTAAGTTGGAGCTTTCACATACCGATCGTTTGGATGTTTATGAAATCGCACTCGAAGTTAAAGGGGCTTTAAGAGGGGTTAAAATCGATCAGCTTTGGGATTGTTTGGTCTCTCGCCGCGCTTATCTTGAACTCAATACGACTCCCAAACAAGTCGGAAAAGGAAAAGATCG
>JANQJX010000101.1 GCA_028281425.1 Simkania sp. | reverse complement strand
ATTGCATATGGAATTGAGCTGTTAGGGAATGAAGCAGTGGCTTTAGGAGCTGATTTTTTTTGGGAAGAGGGATTAACACATTTGCAACTTGCTCATTTGAAGCCCTTATTTTATGAGGATTTCGATGGATCTGATTGTTATCCTCGATTTTTTAAAGAACTTGAAAAAGAATTGAAAGAAAATCAGATGAAAAAAATCGCTTATGAAAATGCTGAAAAATTTTTTATTAGACAAGGTTTGATGGCAGGCCCTGAAATTAAAAATGAAGCTCCGACTTCTTAAATCCCATGAAAAAAGCATAGGATATTGGGACGATGACGTACCAGGTCAAGTTGAGAGGTTAAAGTGCAGAAGGTTTTTTTTCTTTTGGGACTGCCTTGAACTGAAAAATTGTTCGGATAAACTGAGATGTTTTTCGAAAATTGCGAAAGGTTCAAATTCAATAGACTCTTGAAAGCGAAAGATCCTGTAGACGAGGATTTTCCAGTTCAAAGCACTTCCTTTTAGGCTTTATCCCTATTTTTACACCATCTCTTTCGAAAAGAGCTGTAGATGGTTTTTGATGTCTTAGCGAAACAGAGCATGCCGATTTTTCTAGAGAGGACAAGCGAGATGTAAGAGGCAATCAGGAGCTAGGGGGAGAGGAACTTCAAAGATTAGAAAGCAATTACGGGTTAAAAAAAAGGCTACTCTACATTTGTAGAGTAGCCTCAAACCAGACTTTTCAGTCTGGAAAAAGAAGGGGGAATTACTTAGCTTAAATCAGCACTTATGAAATTTTGCTACTTATCTATCTGTTTAGCATGTCTCTATCTTTTTGTCTACTGATTTTTTTCAGTGCTTGATATTTAGAAAGTTTCTTTCTATGATGTTGATCAGAAATTTTGAGTTGAGGAGTTTTTTGCTTTGAAGTTTAAATTTTTAAAGGAATTTAAAGTTTGCCTTTAATTAAACGAGAAAATTGTACTTTTTATTATGAAAAGCGAGGAGAAAAAAACCCACTTATATTCATCAATGATTTTTCTTTTGATTTGAATATGTGGAATTTTTTTGTTCCTTTGCTTGCTGAATTTGTCACTGTTTTTCGTTTTGATAATAGAGGATCAGGGCGTTCGAGCTCTCCTATGGGTCCTTATTCTATTAAAGAGATGGCAGAGGATTTGATTTTTTTAATGGATAAAGCATCGATTAAAAAGGCTGATATGATTGGATTATCGATGGGCAGTGCTATTCTTCAGTCAATTGCAATTTACTTTCCCGAAAGATTAGGTCAAGCAGTCATGCTTGCTCCTTTTGATCATTTCCCAATGGCAACTTTTCTTGAATTAAGAAATAGTTTGGACATGCTCAAAGGGGATGTTTCTTCTAAATTGGTTGTTCAAAAAATGCTTCCTTGGCTTTACTCAGTCGACTTTTTAAGTGAACCTGAACAGGTGGCAAAAGTCATTGAGAATATGGAAAATGCTCCTTATCCTCAAACTTTGGTAGGATTCGAAGCTCAGTTAGGGGCTCTTTTTGCTTTTGATGAGAGAAAAAATTTAGAAAAAATTGAAAATAATGTTCTATTAATTGCGGGAGAAAGAGATCTTTATACACCTCTTTATTTGGCAAAGAATCTATCAAAATATCTAAAAAATAGTCGCTTAGAAATATTTTCCAAAGCAGGGCATATGTTGCATTTAGAAAGAAGAAATCAAATAGTAGAGCTTATATTAAAATGGCTTTTTTAAAAATAAATGGAGTGAATATTTTTTATGAGCTTCAAGGAAAGGGTTTTCCTGTTTTCTTTTTGCCCGATTTTGCTTCGACACATTGTAGTTGGAAGTATTTTATCAGTCGTTTTGCAAAAACTCATCAAACATTGATTATGGATCATCGGGGATCAGGATTGACCGATTCTCCACCTCCCCCCTATTCTATAGAAATGATGGCAGAAGATGCTCTTGAATTGATGGAATCTCTTGGAATTGAGCAAACAGATATTGTGGCTTCTTCAATGGGTGCTGCAATTGCTCAAATATTGATTTTGCGTTACCCTAAAAGAGTTCGAAAAGGGGTTTTTATCTCCTCTTTTGCCAAGTTTCCACTTACAGCCATTTTGAAATTTTCTGTGATTGCAAAGCTTTTAGAAGCAAAGACACCTTCTCTTCTTGTCATGAAAAGTATGATTCCTTTTCTTTATGGGAGTACTTTTTTAAGCTGCCTCGAAGAGCAAAAAGGAACTAGGAAAGAGGATTTGCATCTTGAATATGTTCAAGATCCCGAGGGATATTTAGGGCAGCTTTCTGCTTTAAAACATTTTGATCTGCAAGATCAGATAGGTGATATTTCAATTCCTTTGCTTTTAATTGCAGGTGGGCAGGATTTGTCCACACCCATCTATTGTTCTTATTTTTTGCACAATAAAATCAGTTCAAGCATTCTAAAAATCTTTTCAGATGTAGGGCATTGGCCCCACATTGAAAGGAAGGAGGAGACATTCAACCTTATTCATAAATTTATACATGATGTAGACTAAAAAAAATCCCCTTACCCTGTTTTAGGCTATCTCTAGGAAAATCTGCATGCGTGTGTTTCTCGATATATCCAATAAGAGACTGCCTTGAACTGAAAAATTTTACTGAATGTCCCGATTAATTTGCTCAAAAAGAACCATAAAATCTTCGCGATGAAGCCTTTTAATTTGATCTTGGTCATCATAGCCCACAATCCCTTCTAATAGATTTTTCTTTTTTTGAATTAACCAGTGGATATATTCTTCAATTGTCTGTTTTGTGACCATTTTAAAAACCTGAACCCCCCGGTTTTGCCCAATTCGATGAACACGATCGGTTGCTTGATTTTCCTTAGCTGGATTCCACCACCTATCATAATGAATCACAACAGATCCAGATGTTAAGTCAACACCTGTGCCAACAGCTCGGAGAGAACCAATAAAGACGCTACAGTTGGGATCTTCTTGGAATTTTTTGAGTTGCTCTTTTCGATCTTGCGTAGATCCTTTAATCGATGCAAACCCAATTTTTTCTCGCTTTAAATAGAGCTTCATGATTTCAATCATATCGAGAAATTGGGTAAAAACAACCAGTTTTTGCCCACTTGAATGGACTTCAGCAACAAGCTCGACAAAAAGATCCCACTTTCCACTCTTATGTTTGTTGTATTCTTTGAGGTCTTTTAAAAACAAACTAGGATGATTACAAATTTGTTTTAGAATATTTAAAAGAGAAAATATATGGAGATAGGACACTTTTTTATTGACATCTTCTAATTCTTTAACCAGAGGATCACGCAATTTAAGATAAACCTTTTTGTAGAGCTCTTTCTGCTCATCAGATAAAAAGCAATAGGCAATTTCTTCAATTTTTTCGGGGAGATCTTCGAGAACTTCGCTTTTTTTTCGTCTCAAAATAAAAGGGTGAACTAAACGGGATAAAAGAGCTTTCTTAGCCTTGTCTTGATGTTTTTCAATGGGAGTGACAAATTGAGTGCGAAAATGGGTATGTAAAGGAAAGTAGCCTGGTAATAAAAGATCAAAAAGAGCTTTGAGCTCCATAAGGCGATTTTCAATAGGTGTTCCTGTTAAGCCAATTTTACTACTTGCACAGATCATCTCTAGAGAACGATGCGTTTGTGATTGAGCATTTTTTGCAATTTGAATTTCATCGAAAATAGCAATATCAAATGTCATTTTTGAAAACATTTTTTTCTCACTACGTAAAATGCCATACGAGGTAAGGAGAAGGTGAGTATGCCCATTCAATATTTCGATCGAGCGATCTGTTCCGTAGAAAACAATGACATTAAGGTCTGGTAAAAATTTCCTAAGAAGCTCCTCCCAATGATACAAAACCGATGTAGGGCAAACAATGAGACATTTTATCTTTTCTTTAAGATGGGATGCCCCTGCTAAAAGAGCCATAGCCTGATGCGTTTTCCCAAGTCCCATGTCATCACAAAGTAATCCAGAAAGTCCTAAAGAATAGAGAAACCAAAGCCATTTCACTCCAGCTTCTTGATAAGGGCGTAATTTGCTTTTAAGCTTATCTAAACATAGGATATCATCTGTTTCACATTGATCGAGTTGCTCTAGGATCTTAAGAGTTGCTTTTGATTTTGCACTTTTATCTAAGGGTTTTTTAATGTCTTCATACAGGCGGAGACGCATCCAATCTAAAGTGCTCAAAGAAAGAGTTTGTTTGAATGAAGACAATTTTTCTGAGGAAAGGTCTTTTAGCCAATTAAATCGTACATCTTTAAAAAAAATTAATCCCGCTTGAGTAATTGCATAGGCGTTTTGATGATCTATCCCTTTTTTAATCGTCTCTATTGTTTCTTCCCCAATTTCACTTTCATAAGAAAAGTCAATGATCCAATTTTTTCCAGGAGATTGAGGATCTTTTTGAATGGAATTGAGCTTCAAATTTAGATGACGCGGTTTTTCGAGACGTTGATCTATTTTTGAAATAAAAGGCTTAAGTTTTTCTAATTCATACATAATAAAATGGGATTGATCTTTTTTTTCAATGACATGTGTATTTCGATATTTTTCGGGCAATTTAGATTCTCTGGGAAGTTCATGGAATCCCTTGTTTTCTATATAAGTAAAGTCCCCTATAAGATGGAGCTTTTCTCCAGAAAATTCACTCTTGTAGGTAAATTCGGGTTTGAGATGGATTTTTTCATTAAAATCAATAGAAACAATAAGGCCAATTTTTTCAATAGGGCAAATGGGATTAAAAAAGTGTTTTACTTGTTCGAGCTCTTCTCTATTATTCAAAATAAAAAGTGAAATCTCATTCCGACTTACTTTGGTCTTGGGGCTGATTTTTGTCAGGACACGAGAGTGTGTTTTCTTGTAAAATCCTTTACTATTGATATAAAGCCAATCTCCAAAATCGATCATTCCATCAGAGTTTGTAACCGCTTCTGTTTCACTATCAAAGTAAAGAGTGTTTAAACCATCAAAATGATAGGTAAGATGAAATTCCATGTTAGAAAGATGGATTTGAAACCCTTCATATTGGTTTAGCCATAGTTTATTTTCATGGATAAATTCATTGATTTTTTCTTTTGGGAGGATGACTTCAAATGCATCAAACAAAAGATTTTGAGTTAAACAAAACCGTCTTCCTTTAAGGTAAACCCACGGAGGGAAAAGCATCGATTCACAAGAGAGTAAGTCGCCTTCTTCAAAAGAAGAAAAAGAAATATGCAGTTGATGCTTGGCATCAAAACGTAAATGATAAAGGGGAGTGACAATCTCTTTCGAAAGAGTTGCATTAGAAAGATATTTTTGAGCGATTTTATAATGCATTGTTAAAAAAGAACCAATTTCTTTTTCATCAATCACTTGCTGACTAAAAAAGGAATCTTTTTCTTTTAGAAAAAATCCTTTCCCAATTTCAAATTCCCATTTCCCTATCTGAATTCGCAAAGCCTTTTTGGGGTTTTCAATGGAAAGAGGTTTCTTATGGATATGCATTTTTTTAAAGATAGGATCATAAGTGATCTTCTCAATCCCGCTTTCTTTCAAATCATAAACCTTTAAAGGAGATACAACACTGCTTAAAGAGGGAATTAAATCTTCCCAATTGACTTTTGCAATATAAAATTCAAAGTCTAAATCGGAAAAAGCAAGAAACACTCTTTTTGGAAGAGTCTCTTTTGTTTTTTGGAAATAAATTTTATAGAATTGTTTAAAATGTTGCTGTAAAAACATCCATTTTGCTAAATCAGACCAAAAAGAGAGTTCATATTGTAACTTTTGCGTGGGTGTTTTTCGATGCCACAATTCGAGCTCCTCCGAGGAAAGATTTGAAAATTTGAGAGAGGTTTCTTCTGTTTCTAAAACACGATGAAAAATATATTCATCAAGTATTTTTTCTCCATAAGACTGCTTGGCTTTGACCCCAAAGAGAATGTCATTTGCAGAAGATAAAATGCCAAATATCTTAGCATCCCATTTTTTAATACAATCAACCTCAGAACCATGACGCTTAAAAGCCATGAAACATAACTGATTCCAAAAAGAGTTTTGAAATTGCAAATGAAGTATTTCTTCTTGGTTCACTTCAAAATAGGCAGCCGCAAGATGAGGACATGAATTTTCTTTTTCAACATTTTTACATGTGCAAAAGGCATCTTGAAGCTTTCCTTCATCACTGAGTTGTAAAAAAGGCCAAAAAGTTTCCTTGATTTCTGGGTCATACACCTCCACCTGATAAGTCCCTTCAGAAAAAATGATGTGTTTGATATAGCCCAGCTTAACGAGCTCTTTTCCTTGAGTCTTATGATGGCTTTTAAAGGGAAATAGCATGATTCTTTACAGACTTTTTATTTATGCCTATGACTTCTCACTCACCTTATGTAAAACAAGAAGGAGTCGTTATAGTCTTTTGAGTCTCAATGAAAGTAGAAATGGTTGCAACCGCTTACTCAATATTGCTCCATTTCCTTACCTTCATTGATTTTCCAAAATCTCTTACTTCGTTTATCCTTTGTTTTGTGTAAGGTGTTATCTAAAGCTCTATAGTTCCCTTAAAAACCTTTAGAGCATCCCCACTCATATAAATTCTGTCCAAATTTCCCTTTTTTAAAAGAAGGTTCAATCGAAGCATCTCTTTAGAGCGAAATCGAACATGAATTTCCCCCCATATCCCATACTTTTTCCAAGCAGCAATACAAGCTGCCATAGCACCTGTTCCACAAGAGAGTGTTTCATCTTCAACGCCTTTCTCATAGGTACGCATTTCAAGATGATTTGTTGAAAAGAACTTCACAAAATTCACATTCACTCCAAAAGGAGCAAATCGATTTTGATAACGTATTTGTCTTGCCTTTGCAAGAAAATGACTTTGATTTAAGTCTTCTTTAAATGTGATAAAATGAAGAACTCCACTATCTACAAGATAATGGGAAGGTGTTTCTTCTAGAAGATGTGCTTTTCCCATGTCAACTTCAATCTTGTCTGGTCTTTGAAAAGCTTCATAGTAACGCCCTGAAATTTTTATTCGAACATGATTAAAAAATAGCTTTTCATCAAATAAATGACGGGCCAAACAACGGAGCCCATTTCCACACATTGTCGCCTTTATTCCATCAGAGTTAAAAAAAAACATCTCCCCTCCTAGAGAGTTTTCTTTTTTAAACAAAATCACTCCGTCAGCGCCCACTCCATAACGACGATGACATAATTTTTTAATCTGGTGAGGAAGAAGCCTTTTATTTTCATCTAAGATAAGAATAAAGTCATTTCCCGTCCCCTGATATTTCACAAATTCCATCTGATACAAGCAATCATTCAAATCCCAAGTCTTCATAGGAAGAAACAATTCCATCGAGAAGACCAAAATCCATGGCCTCATCGGCTGTCATCCAAGTATCTCGATCAATTGTTTTTTCAATGACTTTGACCTCTTTTCCTGTTGCTTTTGCATAGAGATCAATGATTTGATTACGCGTTTTAATGATTTCTTTTGCTTGAATTTCTAAATCGGTTGCTTGACCTTGAATCACTCCCGAAATCAAAGGTTGATGCATCATGATGCGAGCAGATGGGGTTGCAAATCGTTTTTTGGGTTCTGCAGCCAAACTCAAAACAGATCCCATTGAAGCCGCAAGCCCTGTCACAAGGGTTGTCACAGGAGAGGTGATCATCTTAATTTGATCCCATATTGCAAAACCTGAATCAACCGAGCCTCCAGGGGAATTGATCACGAGAAGAATAGGAGTTTTGGGCTGAGTAAACTCGAGATACCAAAGCTTCCGAATGATTTCTTTAGCAGACTGGTCACTGACTGCTGATGAGAGAAAAATACGTCTCTTTTTCAAAAGAAGTTGTTCAAGCTTATACTCGAAAAAATCGACTTTTTTTTCTTCCTCTTCTTCATATTCTAATCGATGCATTTTTTTATCCATTGTGTTTCATCCTAGATTTCTAGTGCTTTGGTAGCTCTTCTAAAAAAGTCAACTCGGGGTAAAGAGGAAACTTTTCAATGAGCAATCCAACTTCAGTTTGTACCTTTTGCAAAACAGAGAGATCCATCTTGACTTTTGCTTTACTTGGTTTTCCAGTCCTTTTAATGATACCACCTTTTGATGCTTTTAACAAATCGATAATTAATTGGGCAATTGTCTTCATTTCTTCTTCTTTCATCCCAAGCGAGGTCAAAGCGGCTGTTCCAATACGAATCCCAGATGTATACCAAGGCCCATTCACATCAAAAGGAATCATATTACGATTCACTGTCATAAAAGCTTCTCGCATGGCCGTTTCAGCTTGACGTCCTGTTAAAGAAAAACTTTTCATGACATCGATCACAACAAGATGATTTTCTGTTCCTTGGGTAAATAATTTAAGCTTTTTTTTAAGCAAATGACCAGCGAGAGCTTTTCCATTTTTTATGACCTGTTTAGCATAAGTGCGAAAATTTAATTGATTGGCTTCTCTAAATGCAACGACTTTTGCTGCGATCACATGAGGAAGTGGTCCTCCTAAAACAAGAGGGCATCCCTTATCCACAATTTCTCGGTATTCCTCTTTGCAAAGAATCATCCCTCCACGAGGGCCACGCATGGTTTTATGGGTCGTGGAAGTGACGATATGTGCGTACGGGATAGGATCATATTCACCAGTGATTGCTTTTCCAGCAACAAGTCCTGAAAAATGGGCCATATCGACCATTAAAATAGCTCCAGTAGTCTCGGCAATTTCTCTCATTTTTGCAAAATTCATCAAACGTGGATAGGCCGAATAACCTCCAATTAAAATCAAAGGTTTTTCTTCTTTGACCCTTTTTTCAAGTATTTTATAGTCGATCATCTCCGTTTGAGGGTCTACATCATAGCTGACAGATTGAAACATTTTTGCTGAGACATTGTGACGATAACCATGGGTTAAATGGCCTCCAGAGCTCAGTGAGAGCCCCATGATTTTCTGGCTTCCCATAAGCTTTCGGATTCTTTCAAACTCCTCAGAAGAAAGGGTATCTATGGTTTTTTCCCCAAGTTTAAGAAGTTCCTTATTTTGGATCCGGTGGACCAAAATACTCCAAAAAGCAACCAAATTAGCATCGGCTCCTGAATGGGGCTGAACGTAAGCATGCTCTGCTCCAAAAAGAGTTTTAAGCTCTTCAATCGCAAGGCTTTCGATGCGATCTACATTTTCGCAGCCCGGATAAAATCGATGTCCCGGATACCCTTCACTATATTTGTCAGTTAAAAGATTCCCCATTGCTAACTGACAAGCAAATGAGCTGTAATTTTCAGAAGCAATCATCTTAAGGTAGGTGCGTTGATCTTTTAATTCTTGAAGAATTGCACAAGCTACCTCTTGATTTTTCTCATTGAGATGATCTAAAACAGCTAAATAGGCAATGGCTGCTGAATTTTGATCTTTTTTAGCAGTGACTTCAAAGTAACGATTGAGATATGACATCTTGTGTTCCTTATGGGGTATTTTCAAGAAAGACTTAAATTTTTTCGAAAGTTGAATATTCTCTAATTTGATAGCCTTTATGGGACTGCCTTGATTTGGAATTTCTCGTTTTTTTGAAAACAGGAGAAGTTTCCTTCAAAAAATTTCAATTTGCAATACTCCCTTTATGGGGCTGCTCAAAATAGATTTGTGAAAGGAAAGAAAATTCCTCTCCAAAAATCTAGCTTTTGAGCAATCCCTTGACTTAACGCGAGTTTAACGCATAAGACTCTATGAAAAGGCCTATCTTTTCCGCGACCTTTCCATCAAAAAGAGGGAGTAAAATAGCGCTTTGGCTATTTCCACGCCCTTTTTTCTAGAAATTTCATCAAAACCCTAAGTCTTTTCATAGAATCTTATGCGTTAAACTCGTGTCTTTATGTCTATTTCAAATCAAACAAATAAATTGTACCTTAAAGAAGAGTATCTCGTCATTATAAGAAATCAGTTCTTTTTTTAAACCCTTGATTGTCCCGTAATCCACATCCTGACCTCTCTAAAAAGAGGTAGGCTGTGGATATAGATGGGTCTTACTTACGAAACGGATTTTTTTTCGAGATTTGCTATTGCTTGAATAAAAGTATGATCGGTTGGCCATGCTTTGTTTGGCAGATACGGAGGAGATAAATTGAAAACTTGAGATATGATTGAAGGCAATTTCAGGAAAATAGAGATCTTCCAATGATTAAAACGAGGAAAAGACAAAGAAGAAGAGTTTTTTAAATGCATAGTTTTAGATGGTTTAATAGCAATAAAGTCTTTTGTGACAAAATCCACTCTATTCCCTTTATTATATTGAGCTTGCAGGTCATATAATCTCTTTTTCAAAACCGATTCTTGAGAAGATGATACAATCAAAAAGTTGTGAGCCTTCAAATATTCTTTATATTCCTTTGGAGTTAAACAGTTCTTTTTGTGATTGGGGACAGTATTCGCATCTTGCTCAAAAATAATTGTTGGAAAAATGCCTTCGGTATTGAGTTCTTTTTCAATTTTTTTCAATTCTGCAACTTGATTTTTTGCTGATGCAGGCTGACCTGTTTTAGTTTTTGCATGCATTGAAGCGAATAAATAATGCTCATTCTTATTGTTCTTGTTATGGCATAAAATGACACTCATTCTAGCCCTTGGATTTACCTTGATCTTATGGGAAGAAAGTTCAAAGTTAGAGTCCTTCTTAACTAAAACATAGGTGTCTTCTTTTCCATCGTTTGTTTTCATGTGATAAGTGTTTTTTAGAGCCTTAAGGAGACCTGGTGTAGGTTCTTGGAAACCTAAAAACTCTGGTTTTTCACGTTTTATATGAGTCAAAAACACCTGGGTTGCTAATGCTGCATCTCCTAATGCAGTAGATGTAAATTCGGTTTTAAATGTATTGCAAGATGAAATCGCACCGGAATAACGACTAATACTATAGAGCAGTTTGGTAGGAAAAAGGGCTAGATAAAGAAAAATAAAGGCTTTCGGATCTTGAGATTTTAGGATAGCTTCAAAGTTTTTGCATTTGCTGAAATCTATTTTCTTTAAAAGCTCTGGTATTTTTTCTTGCAATTTTTCTTCTAGATATTTAATGATTTTTTGATCTTCAGACTTAAAACTTTGAATTAAGTGACTAAATAATTCATCAAATGACGTGCCTGTTAATTGTTTAGTTGTTGTTATTCCTTCCCATTCGGGGATCTTTTTTAATGCGACGCCCTCACGCAATAGACGATCTATAGAAGGGAATTGAGTATGGAAAAATTGTGATGCTAATTGATAATAATTTTGATTTGAAATTTGTTGAATAAAGTCATTGACAAGTTTTTGAGTAGAATTGTTGATATTTAAAAGGGAAATCATTTGGTTTATTTTGTTTTGATCTAAAACCTCTTGAAAAGAGGGTTCTTTGTATCGAGTCCATAAGTTGGAAAGCATCTGAAATGGTTTTATGATACACTTACAAATCAAGGAGATTAAGGAGATTGCTTTCTCAAGTATTTTGCTATAGACTACGTGTCTTTTGGTGATTGTGACGTTATGGGAACTTGTGGTTGTTTTCTCAATGAGTCCATTAAAGGAGAACAAATTTTTAAAATCAGACTTGATGGAACTATTATGAATATTGGAGTAAGAGTTTTGGGTTGCTTTCAAAACCGTCATAAAGGCTTTATTCTCATGAAAATTTTTTGGATAGAATTCAAAAGGGTTAATTCCAGCGTTTAAAACATTGAACCCAGCTATTTTAATAGACATTATTTCATCAACCTTGTTTTTTTATTTTTTTGTGAAACTATTTTAATTTATTTGCTATTTTAAATCAATTTTTTTGCTTAAGAACCTTGGTGTAAACAGTACGGATCTCTATTTTTACTTTTGATAAATATTTTCTTTACAAAAGAGTTAGATGGATCTTAATGGAATCTCCCGGATTGTCACCTATTTCTTGGCATTGGCTTTTTGAATAAGTGCAGATATGAGATGAGCACCGAACTAAGGTGGATCCAGGAGTCAAATGAAATTTTATAGGAACCTTGTAGGGACTGCCTTGAATTGAAAAACCTTTTGGCTCCATTGAGATTTTTTTCGAATTCTCATGCTTCTTAAGTTTTAAACAGGCCTTCGGGATCAGGTTTTAAGGATTAGTGCTTGAGAATTTTAAGAGAAAGCCTATAATGTATGTAAAATCAGACAGAAAAATCTATAGGAAAAAATTGAGATGCACTCCTCTTTAAAAGTTTTACTTGATATTCAGGAATTAGATATTAAAATGATCCAACTCATGCGGATCAAAAGACAACGGAAAGGCGAGCTAAAACAGATCGAAAACCTACGTCTTGAACTCCAAAAGCAGCTAAAACTCAAAAAAGAGGAAATTAAAGATCTCTCTAAACAAGTTCATGAATTAGAAGAAAAGATTCAAGCACATAATGCCAAATACAAAAAACTTGAAAAGCAGCAAGTAGATGTTAAGAAAGTGGAAGAGTTTAACGCTTTAACACGAGAAATGACAGCAATTGAAAGGGAAAAAGCCTCTTTTGAAACGCAAACATCTAATATTCTCGACAAGAAATCTCAAGAAGAAGAAATTCTAAGTAAGATTCATGAAAGTTTAAATGCTTCAGCTATCAATAGCGAAGAACTTGAAAATGAAATTAAATTGAGTATTGATAAAATTAATAAAGAAGGCCAATTACTCAAGCAAGAGCGCAATAAAATAGCAGAGCATGCTGACATTGAAGTCCTTAAAATTTATGAAAGACTTATTAGAAATAAAAAAGACCGTGTGATTGTTCCTATTGAAAACCGCATCTGTAGTGGTTGTCATATCACTTTAACTTTGCAGCATGAAAATCTCGTGAGAAAAGGAGAAACTCTTGTTTTTTGTGAGCATTGCTCTCGAGTCCATTACTGGCTAGAGAGTGAATCTATTGAAGGAACAACTGTTGCAACGAAAAGACGACGAAGACGCACAGTTAAGGCTTAATTGAAATAAGCCAAATTTTTTTGAGAAGAATTTTAATTTATATCGTTTGCATTCGGAAAAGAAACACAATCGCTGCCGAGGTAGTCTCGGGAGAGGAAAGTCTGGACTTCAAAGTAAGAGGTGCCAGTGAAAAGCTGGGAATCGCAAGGTTACGGAAAGTGCAACAGAAAATAGACCGCTAGCCATGACTAGACAGGCTGAAAAGGCTTAAGCTAGAGGCTTAAGCTCTTTTTGTGGTAACACAAAGAAGGCTGTAAACCCCACCTGAAGCAAGAAAAAAGGAGCTCTAATTTTGTTTTACGTAAAAGCTCCTTGTCAAGATCGCTTGAGGATTTTGGTGACAAGATCCCTAGATGAATGATTGCAATTCACTTTATAAGTGAATTTACAGAATCCGGCTTAAATCTTTTCCGAAAGCTTTTTTAACTCAAGTGGGACGCTTGGAGTAGTCCCTATTTCACATACCCCCTCTGGAAAGAGGGATACGGATTGTTTTCTGAAGTCTCGCGAAATTTTCTTAGTCCGAGTTTATCACTTGCACCCCAAGTTGCGACCAATTCGCGCCATCGACTTGTAGAAATGACGTAGATACGAGATGAGTAACCGAGCAAAGGTAGGTGCACCTTAGCGAAGGGATGAAACGAAGTAGATTCGTGATTTCTATCAAAAGCAATGGGGGTGAATGTGCTTTTAGCAAACGCTTTATTGTATAACCCAAAATAAAACTTCGAGAATTTCTTGGCGTTTCTGAAAACCGTCTATCCCTCTTTTTCCAGGGGTGGCATCACATGCGACTTAAAGCTAACGCTCTACTAAATGTTGTTTCAATGCGCCCTCTTCGATCGCTTTTCTCCAAAAAATCTCCCTTCTTTATGCTGCGCTATAGAGAAAATTGGGAGTCATTTGGGGTTGTAGTATGAATTTTTTGAAATTTCATTGATGATCAATCGCTTACGTTTTTTAGAATAGGGTTCATGCAACCCATTTTAAAAAATGCACGTGATTTAGGGTCAATGAGGCGGTAAAAATTCGCTGCTACAAGTGATAAACTCAGGTTAGGGAAAGTTTGCAGACGTTATCTCCGAAAATTTATTGGATGCCCCAGCGAAACAGAGCATGCGGATGTTGTTTAAGCTCGTTTAAAAATAGAAATTAGCTTGAAAGGGACTTTTTTTGCATGAGAGGGTGCGCTTTATGGTAAGTTTCTTGTTTAAGTTTCTTCGAAACATGTGTATAAATAGTTGTTGTTTTAAGTGAGCCATGCCCTAAAAGAATTTGAATCGTTTTGAGATCCATCCCATTTTCGAGCCAATGAGTTGCAATTGTGTGGCGAATTGTGTGTGGTGTAGCCTTAGAAATTAAATGGCTTTTTAAAAGATAGTGTTTAAAACGACGATCGATAGAACGGGTCGAAAGTCTTTTTCCCCACCTATTTAAAAAAATGGCCTCTTGATCTTTTTCCGCATGAGGTTTTCCTTCAGCAAAACGCTCAGAATGGTTTAGATAACTTTTAATGAAGCAAGCCGCATTGGAAGTCACTGGAATTATTCGCTCTTTCTTTCCCTTACCTTTCACCCGTAAAAGGAGTTTTTTAGGGTCAAAATCTATGCGATTTAGATGAGCAAGTTCACTGATTCTAAGTGCTGAACTATAAAAAAGTTCCATCATGCAGCGATCGCGAAGCCCCAAATAGCAAGAGAGATCAGGTTGTGCAAAGAGATGTTTAATTTCTTTGTAAGAAAGAACTTTAGGAAGCGGTTTATCCAATTTAGGGCTTTCAATTTCTTCTATAGGATTCAAAGAGATCTCTTTTTTTTTCATGAGATATTTGAAAAAAGAACGCAATGTTGAAAGATGGCGAAATGTTGTGCGTTTAGAAAGTCCTTTAAAAGTTAAAAAAGCCAAATAACTTCGAATCTCTTTTTTAGTGATCTTATCCATTTTTTTTCTTTGTAAGAGAAAATCTTTGAACATATATAGATCCATTTTGTAGTTACGGAGAGTATGAGGAGAATAATTTTTGACTTCTTCTAAGTCATTGAGAAAATGGGTGATCAATAAAAGAAGATTCATTGCTTTTTACGCTCTTTTTCTCTATTATAGCTTCAGCAGATGATTATTCGCTTGTCAATTCTATACTACAAGTGGCAACCTTGGGCTAAAAAAAGAAAAGGAACGTGTCACTGGCATCAATAATAGAGATTTCTATGCACGGAAAAAATTTAATTTCAGGGGTGTGCTGACAAACCTAAGCGACGAATTCATCCCATTTTGGCTATAGATAAGAAGGAAAAAAGTGTTTGGTAAAGCTGCTGCCAGCCTGGGAGTCAAATTTTTGTCGTGTGCAGAGAATAGAGATAAGACATGTGTTACATTGAATTCTAACCCATTTTAAAATCTTTGAACTAAAATAAGTCTCATGATTGTTCTTGACAAAATTTCAAAAAAATTTGGTTCTCGTGTCCTTTTTGAAGATGTATCAGTCACTTTCAATATAGGGCATCGTTATGGACTCACAGGCCCCAATGGAGCAGGTAAATCCACTCTATTAAATATCATGATGAAACAAAGGCCTCCTTCTTCAGGGTCTGTTTCTGTTCCCAAAAAGGTAGGTTTTTTACGTCAAAATGTCGAAGCGTTTAGAAATTATAAAGTCCTCGATATTGTGATTATGGGGAACGAACGTCTTTGGGAAGCCTTCTCGGAAAAAGATGTGCTTTATGAAAAGGAGATCACTAACGAAGTAGGGATGAGACTTGGAGAGCTTGAAGAAATCATTGCAGAAGAAGAAGGGTATAGTGCTGATAGCCAAGCAGAAATTCTCCTCACAGGAATGGGGATTTCTTCCGAAATGCATGAAAAATCGATGCATGAAATCCCAATAGATCTTCAGTTTCGGACATTGCTTTGCCAAGCTCTTTTTGGAGATCCCGAAGCCTTACTTTTAGATGAACCCACAAACCATCTCGATCTTGAATCCATTGGTTGGTTAGAGAAGTTTTTAACCGATTATCATGGAACTCTTATCGTCATCAGTCACGACCGCCACTTTTTAAATGCCATTGCAACTGATATTGCTGACATCGATTATGAATCGATTATCATATACCCAGGAAATTATGATGAGATGGTCGTTGCTAAGACAGCTGTTCGGCAACACGCAGAAGAAGAAAACAAATCAAAAGAAAAAAAGATTTCTCAACTTAAAGAGTTTGTTTCCCGTTTTGGAGCTGGAACCCGTGCTTCTCAAGTACGCTCACGTGTTAGAGAAATCAAACGTCTTCAACCTCAAGAGCTCAAAAAATCTAATATTGAGCGCCCTTATATCCGTTTTCCTCTTCCTAAACGTTCTTCTTCAGGAAAAAGTGTTTTAAAAGTGGAAAAGGTCTCTAAATCTTATGGTGACATACATGTGATTCGAAACTTTTCCTGTGAAATTATGAAAGGGGATAAAATTGCTGTAATTGGTAACAATGGACGGGGAAAAACAACTCTGCTTAAAATACTTGCAAATGTTCTTAACCCCGACTGTGGAGTGACTAAACAAGGGCATCTTGTTTCTTTGGGTTACTTTCCTCAAAACCATGAAGAGTTCGTCGATAAAATGAGTTCTACATCTATATTTGACTGGCTTAGACAAAAACAAACAGAGGTTTATGACCAAGAGATTCGAAGCGCTCTTGGCAAAATGCTTTTTAGTGGGGATGATGCTTTTAAAAGGATCTCATCCCTTTCAGGTGGTGAGACAGCACGTCTTATCTTGTGTCTTTTAATGCTAAGTCAAACCAATTTGCTCATTTTAGACGAACCCAATAACCATCTCGATTTAGAAGCGGTATCAGCTTTAAGTGTTGGACTGACAGACTATCCTGGGACGGTTATCATTGCATCTCATGATAGAGATCTTATCGGTGAGGTGGCAACAAAAATTATTGCGATTGAAGAGGATAAAATCCATTTTTTCAATGGCAATTTAGAAAACTATTTTAAATCTTGTGATCAATAGACGAAAATTTTTATCTTTTTCTTTAAAAAAACAGCACAAATTTGCAGCTCATATTTTAAGAAAATTTCACGAGACAAAGAAACAAGAGGCCTGGCTCTTTTATTTAGAAACTGCTTCATGGCTTGCGCTTCCTTCTATCCCTCCTCTTTTTCCTGCTATCGCAGATAGATATCACTTTCATCTTAAAAAAAGTTTTTCTTCAATTAAAGAATATGACTATCTCTCCAATCAGTTTGATAGCCTTTCCAAGACTCCTTACCTTCCTATTGGCATTTACCTGGAAAATCTCCGTTCTGCGCATAATGTTGGAAGCATTATACGCACGATAGAAGCTTTTCGACTTGGCACTCTTTATCTTTCCTTGCAAACACCTTCAAAAGAACACCCAAAGGTAAAAAAAACATCTATGGGAACTGCCGCTCTTATTCCGATTCAAACCTGCTTTTCTTTAGATGAACTCCCTTATCCTCTAATTGCTCTTGAAACAGTAAAACATGCCCCTGCTTATTATGATTTTGATTTTCCCTCAACTTTTTCGCTTCTTATTGGGAATGAAGAATATGGTTTGAGTCAAAATACTTTACGTCTGGCCTCTTATGTGATCCAAATTCCTCTTCAAGGAAGTAAAAATTCGCTAAATGTCGGCTGTGCTTTTGCCGTTCTTGCCGCCCATATTCGTCAACGAGTAAAATCGATAACAGCCTTGAAGCAATAGAAAAAGGACTAACCCACATTTCGCATGGAGGCTTCTATGAGATAAGTTTCTACCCATTGACACCAACTTTCCCATATGAATGGATGGTTTGCAATAAAATCATCTGTCATTTTGATCAAAAGATCGATTTGCTTATAATCATCTAAAGAAATCGATTGTGAAAGGGGAAAATCAATTTTAATGAAACAATCTACCATGAATTTTTGATTAAGCATTTCTGGAACCTGGTGACTGACATCCATCACCATGTTTAACAATTTGGGTGTCCATTCTGCTTTTCCCCAACTGACATTATGCTCAATACCTTGCTTAGTGTAACCAGTTCCAATTGAAAGTATTTTCACCTTTTCTAAAGAGATGTTTTCAAAATCATGCGTATAACAAACAGCTGCTAGAGAAGGATCTTTCATTCCAATGCCTCCATCAACATAAATTCCGTAAGATGGAAAAAAAATAGGTGCAGAAGCTGATCTCATGATTGCATCTATGATTTTAACTTGCTGTCCTTCTTTGGTAAAATTCTCGAAGATCTCAACTGTCCAACGCTGTTTTTTGGAGTCATACAAGCTTGTTGTTGGAATCACAATTTTTTTTGGAAGATCCCCAAGGCTTGCATCTTCGTTATACCCAAGAGATTTTAACAATTTAAGCAAATCTTTTATAAGCACGTCACTTGTATACTTGGGCTGAAATAAATAGGGATCATGAGGACTTGAAAAGACATTCTTACTCATTTCTTTGTAAGCTTCTAAAAGCGGTTTAAGCTCCATTCCTGCTGAAAGTAATACTGCAATAATCGAACCTGTAGATGTTCCAGCATAGACATCAATTGCTTGATTGAGATTCAATCCTGTTGCTTGCTGCAAGTGAATCAACATTTCTATTGAAGCAACACCTCGTATTCCTCCATCACCTAAAGCTAAAATGTGAGTTGCTTGGATAGGATTTGATAGAATCGAAAATAATAGCAAAAACATTCCCAAAAATCTTTTAGCCATGGCCTTTTCAAGGAATTTGTACAAGTTATGCAAAAATTCTAAATAAATTTTGGTGATTTTGTCAAACAAAACTTTTTCTTAAGCTAACTGTATTTCTCTCAGGACTTTCGCACTTTAGGTACTAAATGCCGTATAGGGCTGTCTCCATACTTAAGGTTTGAAATTTCTTCAGCGGTTCGTTTTTCAGTGCATCAATAGTCATGTTTTTAGCATAGGCTTGGGATTGGAGATAAAATATGAAAAGGCAAGTGAGACAATACGAAAAACAATTTAAAGTCGATTGTGTGGAGGTTTATCTTCATTCTAAGTAAGTCTATGAGAAAGGTGGCGGATGATTTTGGAGTTCCTTATCAAACATTTTGTGGATGGGTAAGTGAATATAAAAAAAGTGGACAAACAAGTTTCAA
>JANQJX010000095.1 GCA_028281425.1 Simkania sp. | reverse complement strand
TCCAGGACCTCCATCACTTCCAGTCGTTAAACTACTCCCCCCTCCTCCAACTCCACCATCTCCTGATGTACCACCTGTTCCTCCAGGCTGTCCTAACGTTAATAATCCTCCTCCTCCCCCTCCAGCAACTGCACCGCCACCACCTCCAACATCTCCTCGTCCCCCTCTCCCACCAAAAGCCCCTCCTCCTCCTCCCGAAGGCACTGAAGTAATACTTGCTCCAACGCCACCATCCCCTATGAGCCCCCCTCCACCACCATCTCCAGCTTGCTCATCTATAGATGGACTTCCACCAATTCCTCCATTGGCTTGACAGTTATCAAAGGTAAGATTTTTACCAATAAAAACGACAGGAGCAACTGTTCCATCTCCTCCCATGATAAAAAGGGCCCCTCCACAACCACCACCCCCACCCCCACATTCATCATTATCTCCCCCATGACCCCCTTGAGCATTGCATTGATAAAATGTTAGGTTCTCCATTGTGACATTTCCAGAACGGACCAAAAAACCTCTTTCAGCCTCATTATTCCCACTCAATATGAATCCATTTCCCAACACTTCAAGGGTAGAATTGCCCAATCCCTCTGAAAAAGGAGCGACATTACTTGCATGAATCATTTCCAATAAAGTATTACCAGTGATCAAATCAAGTGTCACATCACTTTGAAATAAAAGCCGATTATTTTGATTATTCCCACCTCCATTAATTGTCGTAAGCGCACTATACAAATCAGCTGCATTATTAATCACGTGATCTATGCCCTTAACAACATTGCTAAAAGACAATAAAAAAGCTATTCCTATAAAAAAAAACCGACACATGATTTCTACTCCTTTTACATTCTTTTTCAACTTTAAAATAAAATAAAATTTTTAGCATACCAAAAAATTCTTCCAAAAGGCCCATACAAACAAATCCCATAAGGGAACCGCTCAAAGGCGAACCCCTATTTTTCACCAACTCTAGAAAAAGAAATGCATGAGTGTTTTTTGAGACGGCAAGAAACTCCCGAAGGGATAAGTTTGCAATCTTACCTAAAGGGCCTGCCTAGAACTGGAGAATCATCGTCTAACCCCCATTTCTGTTATGTTGAATGTCTAAGATTAAACATCATTTTATCCTCTTTTTTAAAGCTGATTTCTCTTTGGAACCAAAGTTCTTTACACCCATTTGACAAGCTAAGGTTTGTCACCTTTCCGAGAGGATTTATTAGGTGTGTGAGCGAAACAGAGGATGTGAATTTTTCTAGAGAAGGGATGCGAAATAGAGGTCAATCATCTTCATCTTCATCCTCTTCTGTAAAAGGATAAAGATTTTCTTCTTCACTTTCATCGATGAGCTCATCTTCTTCTTCAAAGTCGTTTCGAGGATCAAAGCAAAAAGCAAGAGAAGTTGCCCTTGGGATAGGAAGATATTCACTTTGTTCTTCTTCTGATAAAGGGGGAGTATGAAGAACACGCCACATTGAAAAAAGGATATAAATCGCTGCGACAAAACTCATAAATAAAAAAAGGGCAGCAGAGGACACAAGCTGCATAAACAAAGAAGACACAAGAGGGCCAATGATGCAACCTATTCCATAAATAACAAGCGAAGTTGATGCCACTCCAACAATATTTTTTTCTGAAAAATAGTCGCATGTATAGGTAATAGAAAGAGGATAAAGGGTAAATGAAATCCCCCCAAAAAGAATCATAAAAATCAAAAGTAAATAGTAGGGAAAATAGGTACTATAAAAGAGCATAAATGTCAAAACCATCAGCGAGAAAAAAACGCTGATTAAAACTTTTCTTCGACTAAAAATATCAGACAGATGACCAATAGGCCATTGGAGAATAAGTCCTCCTAAGATCGTCAATCCCATAACCTGAGAAATTTGTAAAATGTTGAGTTGAATCTCTTTCCCAAAAATAGGTGTTAAACTATAAAACGCACTCATAATCATTCCTGCACAAAAGCAACCGATCGGACCTAAAGGAGCTTTTTTAAGAATTTGGAAAATATGGGGCATTGAAGGTTCAATGATCAAAGGCCCCCCACTTTTCATCATACAAACCGGTAAAATAGAAAGCGAACTTAAGAAAATAGTCATAGCAAAAGGAAACATACTTTTTAAAGGAGCAATATTTAAAATAAATTGCCCAAACCCTTGTGCTAAGTAAAGCATAAGCATATAAAGTGAAAGGATTCTACCCCGTTTGCTTATTCCAGAAGACAAAAGAAGCCAACTTTCAATCACAATGAAAAACCCAGCTGAACAAATGCCAACAAGAAAACGAAAAAGAGTCCAACTTATGGGACCTATAATAAATGCTTGAAGCAAAATAACAGCCGAATTGACCGAAGCAAAAATCGCAAATGTTCGAATATGTCCAATTCTATTAATGAGGGATTCTATATAAATCGATCCAAGCATAAGTCCCCCATAATAAGAAGCATTCAAAATCCCAACAACCCAACTTGCGAATCCATCAAGCGAGATACGTAAGCTGGCATAAGTATTAAAAAATCCATTGCCAAGCATCACAATCACCAAGCTGATAAGAGGAGGTATGACCGAACGCATCATTTTTCTCATGCAATTCCCTTTCTAACAGCAACATCGATCTGAGGTTCAATAGAAAACCACTTTTGATCTCTTCCTATTTTTTGGATAGGTTGAGAAATTATGATATACTTTTCCTCTTCAAAAGAGTGTTGTACAATCCCTTTTTTAAGAATCACTTGCTCAAAAGAGTACCGAATTTCAATGAACTCTTCATTTTTTCTTAGAATCGTAATATCACTGTTTGATAAAACAGGTAAAAAATATTCGGGACGTTCTCCAAGGAGTTGCAAAATCCCTTCCTGAATTGCTTCTTGAAAGCCTTGTTTCCCCACTTGAGAAAGGGCTTGTTCTAAAATGAAAAAAAGATCTAGATCCCCTTTAGAAAACTTCTCAATTTCTCGATAGCACTCTATAAGATTCTCAAGAGCTAACGACTCACTTTTATTCAAACAATAAAGAAGAGTTTCCTTTTCAAAAAAATGAATCGATGGCCATTCTCGATTCATTTCACTTGCAAAATCCACTGTCATTTTTTCAAGTCTCTTATTTCGAACTATTTCTTCAGAAAGAATCGGAAAATTCTGAGGTTCATCGATCACTTTTTTATGTGCATTTTTTAAAATACAGTCAAGAAATGAATGAGATTTTTTAATCGATCGCGGAGCCTCTTCAAAAGCCCAATCGATTAAATTTAAAGTCATTTGCGAAACTTCATTTAAAGAAAGAAAAAATTCCCATTGATATTGATTCAAAATCAAAGAGCACATATTTAGAATTTCTTTATCTTTGATTCCATAGATGATCTCTTGTTGGTTGGCAAATTGAATCAGTTGACGTCGATTTTCAAGAGGAAGATTTGAAGGGAGATGGCGACTTGCTAAATATGTTTGCAACCTTTCGATATCTTTTTTAGAAGTTTTACAAAAAGATTCTAAGAAATGAAAGAGTTTTGAATCTGTTTCAACGATTTCCTCAAATTCTTGATAAGCTAAAACAATTTCCTGAAAAGCTTTGCTGAGTTCCTTAAATTTGGTTAACAGTGCTCCGTTTTTCCTAAAAACCACTGTATGTTTTAATCTTTGATGGATCTCTTCTATGGTTAAACAATGCTCTTCTCTTAAACTCTTATTACACAAATTAATCGTCTGAATTTGTCGATATTGGTTAATCCGAGCCTTCTTTTTGATTTCACGCCATATTTTGAAATAATCCAAAGCTTCCGTTTTGATACGATAGAGCTTCAAACTGCTTTGATCTCGAATAGGATTGGTGATAAAAAGAAAAATTTCACTTGGAAAATAAATGGCTTTAAACTCTAAAGCTCCCTCCTCTTCACTCACTTTTTTTGAATTCACGTTCATAAAAATTGCATTGAGAGATTGGCGAGGATCTTGATGGATTTGCTCTTTGCGTACTTTCTCGATATGGTTTCTCAGCGCTCTAAAGTAAAAGATTTTACGAGCTGCAAGTGACTGAACAACAGCCTTTTTTGCCTTTTTATATTGTTTATAGGGATAGACACCCAAAGAAAGCAAAGAAAGCAAAAGAAAGCAAACAGGTCTCCTCTTAAAAAGGTCATGAAAACAATGCGAAATTGCTGATTGCCAAGAGTCTCTGTGGTTCACATTGACAAATTGAACATCAGGTAAAGGGAGATGATCCATGAACAATCAACTCGTTAAAAAGCTCCTTTCCCTTGATTTTATCCGTTCAGAATATATGTTCCAAGCATAAACTATAGTTATTTTTAAGAAGAGAATAGATAAAGGTCGCTATCACAAGTCCTTTTACAGTCCAAAGAAAAGTTCGAATCCAATTTGACGCAATTAAATTAAAAAGAATCTTTTTTGAAAAACGCACACTGAGCTTTTGATGTTGTGTAACTTGGAATAAAAATGTTGAAATCCAAATCAAAATGAGAAGAAAAAGATTGAGTAATGCAAGATATATTAAAAGCTTTGTTTCACAAAGACCAACTAAAATAATCGCAGAAATAATTTCTATGAGCATCAAAGGAGTAATGAAATAAGCAGCACGTCTTAAATGTGCTCTTTCATATTCGATAAATCCTTCTTTGATCTTCTGATAAAGAGGATAATGAATGAGTTGTGTATACCAAATAATGCCAATGAGCCCCCAAGTCACAAGAAGTTGAATCAATGCAAAAACAATGATTTCTTTCATAAATCCTTTTAAGGTTTAAGCTGAAATGAGTTAATAAAGTAATTAAAATGATCTTCAAAATAATTTTTTTGGTTGCATTCCATAGCAAGAAGATAAAGGTTATTATTCGCCATCACAGCTCTTCCTCGAAAATAGACTTTTTTAGACTGAATAAAAAAATCAAGCGCTTTATGTCCCTGAACTTTTGTCAAATCGGCAAAAATTAAATTATTTTCAGGATTTTGTTGAAGAAGGCCGTTTAGAAAACTCTCAAGTCCCATATCTGCTTGGCTTTCATCGAAAAAAGGAGGATATTGAGCCACCAAAAGAAGGTAAACAGCTTTGCGCTCAAAAGCAGATACATAAACATCATAGCGCAAATCATACCCCTCTTCTGAAAAAGGCATGATCTGTTTGACATGCTCAGGTGACTCAGGCAAAGAAATACTACAACTCCCTGGAATTGAATGAAATCGCTTCCATCCTTCTACATTTGAAATTTTACCCTTGATTTCACTTTTAAGTGTTAACAAGGGCTGCGTTCTACTCAAGGCCCCTACTGATGAACAAAAAAGTGCTAATACTCCTATTGTAGCTAGAACCTTCTTTTGAGCTCTATTTTGAAACAATTTAAGCATATTCCCCTCTTATATACTTTTCTAAATAACTCTTTAAAACCATCTAAGATAGGCGCACCCATGCCCCAATTCCCCAAGCCACCATAAATGTTGTAATAAAAATGCTCATCGAAAGAACAAGTCCTCCTAAAAAGGCATTGAGAAAAGCAAGCCATGCAGAAAACCCTTGTACCTCTGCAAGAGCATGCAGAAAAATTAAAAACGTCCATATTGAAAGAACAAGCAGAATCAATGAAATAATGCCTCTAATGATCGTGAATATCTGCATAGACTCTTTGTGACCTTCAGATACAAATAACTCTTGGCTATTTAAAATCATAAGAGTGATCCATAAAAGGTAGATCAAAAGACTCGGGACACTCGTCCAATAAGTCGCTGCCCTGACCTGCTTAAAAGAGCCTTTTCCTTTAATGAGTTTTCCAATCCAAAAAATAAATAGAGATGAGATATTAAAATAAACATAGCCAACAGGAATTGATAAAATAAGTGATAAAATAAGAGCTATAAAAAAGGCCGTTCCATAATTCAAGAGCGTTTGAAGCAAAAACAAAAATCCATAAATGGCACATAAAGGAAGAAAGCGATAATTCACATTATATGCAACAAGTGTTCGAATTGCCAGCCTTGGTTTTACCAAAATCTTTAAAAAGGGATTAAAACCTAGCTCTTTATTCATGAACATCCCTGCCTTTTTATAGCTTAATTAACTTAAAACCTATTTATTTAACTTAAAAAGTTTGAAGCTGGTTTTAATTAATAAATACCTTATTTTTAATTTATATTAAAATAATTAAATGCACAATATAAATAATAAAAAATTTATTTAAATAACTAAACTTTAAAAACCTGAATTTAAGACTTGAGTTGCATTTTTACCCTAACTTCAGGGGTGGTGAGAAATTTGGTAGCAACTTGGGATATCAAGGGTTGACATCCTCCTCTCCGTAAACGAAGAGGATTCCCTAGTGCTTGAACAGCACTTTGGAGAGTTAAGCATGCATCGCTGCTTCCTACTAGTTCCTGCT
>JANQJX010000196.1 GCA_028281425.1 Simkania sp. | reverse complement strand
GTTAGCCTGTGGAGAGAATGCGTTGGCAACCTCTATGAAGCAGGAACTAGTAAGAAGCAGCGATGCATGCTTAACTCTCCAAAGTGCTGTTAAAGCACTAGGGAATCCTCTTCGTTTACGGAGAGGAGGATGTCAAATTTTGCATGCCTATTCCAGAACAATCTGTAGGTTCTGTTTTTCGAAACTTAAGAAATTCTCTTTGCAAACTCATGTAGGGATCTATGAAGGGATGGATTCGATTCATTTTCTTTGACCCAAGTGGTAAACTTGGATTGGGTTAAAAAAAATATTTTGTTGAATTTATTCACAGATAATGATAAGTTTTTTTTGGAAAAAAGAGATTTTTGTTAACCCTTTTAAAGTTTCTCACTTTAAATCAGGAAGATCTTTATGACAGATCCCATAGGATTACATCATTTTGAGCAGCAGCGCTTTTCTTTAACTAACCCTTCTCAACCTTTTATCTCAAAAAAGCGCTCTCCCTCTCCTTATAATCCTTATGATAAGGATTCTATCATAATTGAAATTCCTGATACCAATAAAACCTCAGACGAGTTTCTTTTGAAAGATCGCAACTATTTCTTATTCGACCAGTTTGATGGCTATTTAACCTCCCTTTTCAGATATTCCAAGAGGATTTTTTTAACATGCATGCAAATCACAAGAATTGTGTGGTTAACCCTGAAATCTCTCTTTTCCTTTTCTATGAAAGTCATACAACAAGTCCCTACTAAAGGGTCACAAAACTCCGAACCAATCTCTAGAGTCTCTAGTCATGAAGAGAACTATCTTTTTAGTCGATTTAATCAATTTGAGACTGCAAAAAAGATGGGCGGAAGTTCGAATAGTTGCTCTATGCAAAGTCTTGAATTTTTGCATGAAGAGCTCAAAAATCGATCCATTAAAACTCAAACAAAGTTAGACCAGTTAATACAACGCGCTCAATTAAAATTTGATCATTTTATAAGTAAGCCCCAAAACTATGAAAAAGAAGAAAAAGAGTGGGGGAGGCAATCTGTTTTAGATCAAATTTTTAAAGAAATAGAAGCAGAAAAATCTTTCTCAGAAATTCTGAGCCTTTATAAAAGATTTACCAAAAAAAATGGGGAGCTTGTTTTCAATCAAGAAAATTTTAGGCTCTTAAAAACATTTTTTAAAGACAATGAAAACGAATGTAAGACACAGCTTTTGAAAATCATCAAGCAAGATGAAGCATGTGATAAAGAATATGCAAAAAAACAATTAAAAGAGTTCCAAGAAAATCATCGAGGAGAGAAACAAAATAGCTATGATGTTTATAAAGCGTTTTATGAAAAAGAGATGGATCTAAAAGGACAACCAAATATTGTACTTCTTCCTGATCTACAAAGGCAAGAAAAAATCCTTACACACAAGGTCTTCGATTTTCTTGAAAACATCCTGGATACATATTCAAAAGTAGGAGGGATTTTTACCTGTAATGGATATACTGTTTCTCTGATTTTAAAAAAAATTTCTGATAATCAAATTGAATATAAATTTTTTGACTCACATGGAAGAAAAGAGATGCACCCGGAGAAGAATGACAAGGCCTTTATTTTTATCACAACAAATAGAGAAAAAGGCATCTCTTTCTTGAGGAAGCTCATTCATTACAATGAAGTCAATGACAAGGATAAACAATTTTTAAAGAATGTCATGAACGACCATAACATAAAGGGGAGGATAGAACATTTTTTCCTTCCCGATCAAAATGTTTTAGGCTTCTGTTATGTAGTTTCAAGAGGTACAAATTCAAGAAGAAAAGATCATTCAATTTTAGGAAATTGATAGACAAGAACGGGACGACTAAATACGTTGGCAACCTCTATGAAGCAGGAACTAGTAGGAAGCAGCGATGCATGCCTACTCTCCAAAGTGCTGTTAAAGCACTAGGGAATCCTCTTCGTTTACGGAGAGGAGGATGTCAATGAATAGGTTGAAAAGATTGAATGAATTTTGAAAGTTGATTTTGAATTGCTGCATGTTCTTGAAGGGGGTAAGTGATTTCGATTTTATAGAGAATATTATCAACTAAAATCAGTGTTCCTGCTGTTTCTAAGCCGTAAGAGTGATGTTCATAATCAAGAGACGGAAAAGATTTAAAAGTATTCGAACTTTTTCCGATAAGAGAGACCCCTTTTATTTCCCTTAAAATGATTTTTAAAGCGCCACTGAGAACCAGATTAGAACTCCACTTAATCCAATCATTTGGAAGCACTGTATAACTGATAGAAAAGAGGGTTGACTGCTCTTTAAGATGGTACTCCTTGTAAGGGAGAGAGCGATTCGTTTTAGGAATAGGTAAATCTCTTGAGGTCATCTCTGGAAGTTTAGGAAAAGAAATAGAAAAGGGTTCTGTTTCTGGTTTGAAAGTTACCCATTTTTCAAAAATTTTTTGATCTTTTGGGGCTTTATGGAAAGAAAAAGGAAGGGGTTTTTCTTTGAAGAGATCATAGGTCAAATAACCCAAAAAACCTATTCCAGCTATCAGGAATGATAAGAGGAGAGTTTTAAAAATAGATCGTTTTTTTAACATTTTTATCACCATCTGCATGATTGAGAGCTGTTTAGAATCTATTGTTTTCTAATTTTACCTTTTTTATAAAAAATTAAAAGGTAATTTCAAAAAAATATGTTTTTATTAAAGAATACTAAACTAATTAGAAATAAATAGCAATAAATATTTTTTTTTCAAAATGAAAGTGATGCCAATTTCAATCATTAAATTCACAAGTTTTTCTGCATTTTCACACCATCTCTTTCAAAAAAAATCTCATTGGATATATTGGAAAATAGAGGAAGAACAAAGTTTGTTAAAATCTCTTATGGATCTAATTGATCCAAGTAAAAGCCATGCCACGTGAGAGCAATAAAGCCTTTCAGAGGATTTCAAAACAGCAAGTAAGCATTTGAAAATAATCCCAATATCAAATAAAATTCCCTTGAAAAATAAGGTGTTAAATTGAAGCTTTTTGTTGCAAATCCAAGAGGGTTTTGTGCTGGGGTAGTAAGAGCTATTGAAACCGTTGAAAAAGCACTTGAGCTTTTTGGGCCTCCTATCTATGTAAAACATCAAATTGTTCACAACCGACATGTCGTTGAAGATTTAGAAAAGAAAGGGGCTGTTTTTGTTGAAGAGATCGATGAGATTCCAGATAAAGCACGTGTGATCTATTCCGCCCATGGTATTTCTCCTGCAGTGCGTGAGCAAGCTAAAAAGAAACATTTAAGAGAAATTGATGCTTCATGTGGCCTTGTCATTCGTGTCCACTCTGCAGCAAAACGGTTTGCTAAAAAAGGGTATCAAATCCTTCTTGTTGGACATCGTAATCATGTGGAAATCATTGGAACAGCAGGAGTTGCTCCTAAGCAAACGACAATTATCGAATCTTTAGAAGATGTGAATCAATTGAATTTTTCTCTTGATCAGAAGCTTTTTTATATCACTCAAACAACATTAAGTTTGGATGACGTTCGAGAAATTACAGAAGCTCTTCAAGCAAAATATCCTCATATTGAAACCCTTCCGACTTCATCGATTTGTTATGCAACAACCAACCGACAATTGGCTTTAAGAGAGATGATTCCCTCCCTTGATCTTATTTTGGTTGTAGGCGATCCAACAAGCTCTAATTCCAACCGTCTTTGTGAGGTTGTCCATAGGCGCAATAAAACGGCTTATTTAATCAATGATCCAGAAGAAATCAATCTTAATTGGCTAAAGGGCGTCGATGCAATTGGGTTAACAGCTGGAGCTTCAACTCCTGAGAGGATCGTTCAAAAGTGTATTTCTTTTCTTAAATGTCATGGAGTTTCTAAAATTGAAGAGATTGAGTATACAATAGAGAATGTCTTTTTTGAACTTCCTAAAGAAGTGATCGTTCCTTCTTAAAAACTTAGCTACATCAATTGACATCCTCCTCTCCATCGCATTCTCTCCACAGGCTAACACCCGATGCCCTCGGGCTAAAATATTTAATGCTCCAACGTGATCGGCATTCCCTG
>JANQJX010000194.1 GCA_028281425.1 Simkania sp. | reverse complement strand
GCGAAAAACATTAAAAAGGAGGGGACTGCTTAATTTTTTTATAAAGACCTCTGCACTTTATCGTCCCGATAGTTGTGTACTTTTCCTTGACTTTGACATCGGCGCAAGGGTATTAGGCGACTGGATTTTTTGGACTCAAATGTTCCCTTCGAGAATGGATTCAGGCAACAGTACGGATTGGCGCTCATCTGTTAGGGAGATTTTATTTTCCAAAACAGCTTCTATCAATGCCATCATTGATATGGTTGTTGACCTCGGAATGGATGCACTGTTGGTTTACATGGCACTAAAAGCTTCCGCTTCTCCGGTTTGGATCTTTCTAGTTTTTTCGGCGTGTCAAGCCGTTGGAGCGCCATTATATGGCATGATTATCTACATGTTTAATAGAAAGGGAGTTCGTCTTTTTTCCATGTTTGTTATGGCATTAACCGTTTTTGCTGCCCTTGAGATCAATGGGGTCATTACTAGTGACGCACATGTAGATATGTTTGGGCTATCCAGCATTGCAAAACCTCTAGCTATCCTTTTGGTCCTTGGGGCTAAGTGCCTTTTTACAGGAATGACTGTGATTGGAAAGGCAAACTTAGCAGAAGCGATAAGAGTGGAGACAATGAAAGAGTTGAGGACTTAATAAGAATGGGACGATATGGAAGCTGAGTGTGTAGGAACCCTTCAACAAAAATCCAAGCAAATTGTCAGAGCAGCAGCCTATTTGCAAGGCATTGCGATTGTCACAGCTGGATCAATCCTCTATTTTAAGCCGTCTGGTTATAAAGAAAATCGGTCAGTGCTTTTCAATGCTAGCGCTTTTTTCGTCTTTTGCTGTTTCGAGGTGGTACATTTACAACGGCAAAAAATTAGAGGAAATGAAAACCTTTTCTGATGAAGAAGGGAATACCATAAAAAATGAATATTTCTTGAGGTTTTTTGCTCCATATATCCTTTGGGTTGGATGCATGTGGGTGTTTTTCTTAAGACGACAAATCTTTGTAATTCCAAGGATTACCAATCACCTTCTATATGTTCAGAACTGTTTGCTTGATAAATCATCCAGTTGAGAAGTGATATGACCTCCCTTTCTTGTTCTGTATAAGGAGCTTGGGTGTCACCAGAAAGTATCAGCTCTATCACTTCATTTAGGTTAATTAAATTGTCTGCTTTTTTGTAGTGCAGCCCGGTTTTTATTCCACAAAGGTAATTGTATTTTTTTTGTAATTTTTTGAAGTCTTCACAGGTTTTAATTATTGGTGTCTGAGCTCTAACATCAATAGGTTGAAGATAGGGCAAGCTAAAACCGTCAGAAATTTCCTCAATTTGAATCAGTTCTACCTGCACCTGCAAAGCACTCCCATGTCCAAATTCAGAATGAACCCCATAGGCAAAGTCGGGATGTATATAGATCTCTCTTATTTCACCTTCTTTCATCCCTATAAGACCATGGGCAAGCCCTGGAATCAGTTCCTCGAGATTTAGCTTTGAAGGCTCCTCTAATTTGTAAGTTCCTCCAATAGGCGTCCCGTCTACCCCTTTAATAAGATAGTTCACTAGAATGGATTTAGTATTTGGAGTAAGCTGCTTTTTTGTCTTTCCACATCTTATAATGCGAGTATAAAGCTTTTGAGGGATAAGACAAGATACCCCTCCACTAGATTCAATCTTTTGAAATAGTGCTTGAGATTCTTGAGTTTTTTCTCTTCTTACACTTGAGAAAAATGTCTTTTCATCAAGGATTTTAAGGAATAACACTTCTTTAGGATCAGGCAATAAGGAAGTACTATTGCTTAAATTTATGGCATCGTTCCATCCAGCCACAAATTCTGAAGAGATCCTCTCCGAAAATGTAAACCGTACTGACTTAGCTAAAATCTGAGAAAGGCGCTTCTTTGTTGGTAAAGATAGTGTTTTTGATAGAGGTGCTGCATCTATCCCCAATCTTTCTAAGGTTTCATTAAGGAAGTTTTTTTTACTTAGAAGTTGATCTAGCATGCTTTGGGCTTTTCTATAAGATTCGAGAAGAATTTGTGTTTCTTCTGATCCTTTATGAAAAGCAAAAAATATTTTTAAATTACCTTCGGGGTTAAAGATATAATGATTGGAAAAATCTTTTGTTTCCTCTTTTACTTTTTCCCAGTCAGAACCTTTAAAGATAGATCCTATTCTATCAGAGAGTTCTTCTTCCGTTGTAGGCAGTGGAGGCAATTTTTTAGGAGGGCATTGGGGAGTTGTTGAAAAAGCAGCGTTCATGAAACTCCTAAGCCTTTCCCATGAAATAGCATTATCTGTTCCATAACCAAGTGTAATACCCTGAAGAGCAGGTTCATTCTTAGAACTTTTCCCGTCATTATTATTAAGAGACTCAAACTGTTTGATCAGTGTATCAAAAGAGATATTCCATCCAAGTTTATACTTAAAAAGCGGGAGATTTTCTTCAAAAACATTATTAAAAGCGTTTCGATTGATGATCATGAATCGGTAGCTTTTAAACAAATCGTTTCCATTATTTATGAGGGTATACTCTTTCGCTGCTGGATTTTTAGGAAACTGCTTTAAGAAATTCAAAGCTAAATAACATTGATTCAAGTCCTTATGGCGTTTTGATCCAGGAGCAGTCCATTCTGGAAGAGAAAAATCTCCTAAATAAAGAGGCTTCTTTCCATAAATTGCATAACCAGCAGAGGTTTCTTCTATAAGATCCCTGAAAAAAGAAGTCAACACAGTTTCTGATGAGACCGATTGAGGAAGACTTGCACAAAACCCAGCAGAAAACAAGAAGAAAAAGGACAAAAACACTAAGCATTTAATTAAGCAAATATTTATCTGTCTTATGTTTCTAAGAAACCCTAGGCAACTCATCTATATTTTTTTCCTTTAGCTAAAGCCTAAGTAAAATTTTTCAAATATCCATTCTTAAGCATAACAATATCTTACTTATTACCAGGGATACTTATCACCACAAATACAGCAACAAGGGCAGCTCGTCATATGGCATCCTCCGCACTTGTTACATTTTGGCCCATGGGTAATAATGGGACAATAAGCTTGTTTTAGTTCAATATAAAGGCCATGTTCGTCATATGACAACGATTTTCCTAATATCGGATCTTCCCAAAACTCACTGTAAAATAGAATGCCATTATCTGTAACTTCTACTTGATCAGGGCTAACATAGACCTTTTGTGGCTGACGAGATGCTGTTTCTGAGTGAGATTCTTGTCCCCATGCATTCATCCCTAATAGAAATATTCCTAAAAAAGGAACTAAGAAAAAATTTTTCAGAGCTGCTTTCATAAAAACCTCCTTTGTGTGAAGATATCTAAAAAAATAACTGTAATGCCGCTATTTTATCTAGATCAAATTTTTGGATTGTATTTTTTTCTGTTTGTTTCATTCCGCTGTTATGTTCAGCTGGATGGGAAGATGAATATCAAGAAATTTCGGATCTATGTGGATTGCACATCTTGACACCTTCACTAAGCGGAAGAAAAACAGCAAAGCTTGAATTGAGTAATGGGCTAAGGGCCTATCTGATATCAGACCCTGAAGCTTCTCAGTCAGCAGCAGCATTATCAATAGGAGCGGGCTCTCTTTTTGATCCTCCGGGCACTCCTGGAATGGCTCATTTTGTTGAACATCTTCTTTTTATGGGATCAGAAAAATACCCACAAGTTGGAGAATACTCTAAATGGTTAAGAAATCATCATGGTTTCAGAAATGCTTATACTTTGCCGAGTCGAAGTGTTTATACTTTTTCCGTAGATCATCGTGTATTCCCCGAAGCTCTAGACAGGTTCTCTTCTAATTTTATTTCCCCTTTATTTTCTCAGGCGGGATTCGATTCCGAAATATGTGCTATAGAGCAGGAAAAAAATGATTATCTAGAACACCATCAATGGCGATTCCTTATGGTTTTGAAGGCCATTGCGAATGTAAATCACCCGTTTTCTCAATTTTCTATTGGAAGTCAATCCACTTTAGAAAAGATTTCTCGAGATGAGTTACTTGACTGGTACCATAAACATTACAGCGCTGATCTTGCATCGGTTGTTCTTTATTCACCGCTCTCTATAGAAGAGCTTAAAAGCCTTGTGGTTCAAAATTTTTGTAAAATGCCAAAGGCATGTGCTGAAGCGCTTATTATTCCAAAGGACCCTATTAGCTCATCTCAGCAAAAGGGAGCTTTAGTCAAGATAGGAGCGCTTAAAAAACACTCTCGCACCCTTCATCTTAGATGGGAGCTGCCTCACGAATATGATTCTAATTTCTTGAATTGCAGTGCCCATATACTTGTTGCTAGGTTGTTAGAAAGTGAGCATCTTGAAGGACTCAGAGAGCGATTAAAAATTGAAGGTTTAGCAGACTGTGTTTCTCCTTCTTTTGAAAAGTTAACTCCAGAGCATCGCTTTTTCTCAGTGAGCTTTAATCTGACTCCCAAAGGAGTCCATTTCTATGAAGAAGTGATCGCACTTTTTTATCAATATCTCCATTATATTCAAGAGGTGAATATCCCTTCTTTTCTTTTTAAGGAGTATCAGACGATGCTCACTTTAAATTATGAATATCAGCAGCGGATGCACCCATTTCTATACGTTGAAAAATATGCCGACCTGTTAGCCCAAATGCCTTTAGAATTATTTCCCGAGCAAACTGTCTCTATTGTTCCTTTTGATACAAGCGAAAAAGATGTTTTTCTCAGTTATCTCAATCCAGAATTAGCCACTTATTTTTTAATCGCAGAATCGGAACCCACTGCCCCACCTTTTAACCATAAGGAGAGATGGTTTGGCGTGGATTATTCCTTATCGCCCATCGACAATAAAAAGCTTGCTAAATGGAGAGAAACGATTGGAGCAGGGTTTTCTCTTCCTAAGCCGAGCCCTTTTATCCCAAAGGATCTTGTATTACAATCTAAGAATGATCAGCAAATAGAGCTATTTCCGACTCCAATCTGTCTTGAAGATGGTGAGCATGGAAAAGCTTTTTTTTGGCAAGACAACCGTTATTTCGTCCCTGAAGTTTACTGGTTATTTCGTTTACACTCTCTTGCTTTGGATGGCACGCCAAAAAAAACGGTTTTAAGGGATCTTTTTTTTCAATGCATAAATGACAAGTTGCGTCTGACTCTTGAGCAAGCAGCTAGGGGAAAGCTTTCTATGAGTTATGGATCCAAAGATCTATTTGATATGACATTTTGTCTTTCAGGATATAGCGAAAAAGCACCCATACTTTTAAGAGAGTTTATTGAGTTGCTGATAGCGCCTCAGTTTGATTTGGAGATATTTGAAAAACAGAAAGGATTGCTGAAAAACCGCTATTGCCACTCTGCATGGGATCAAAAAGACTCTCCCCTTAAACAAGCAGAGCGCATCATGCAAGAAGAGCTTCATCTTTATCCACCCTTCACCGAAAAAGCAAAGACGTTAGAAGCTATCGCGTTCAAAGATCTTGTTGACTTTTCTGAGTCCTTTTTTGATAAAACCTATCTTGAAGCTATGTTGATAGGAAATCTGTCGCAAAAGGAAGCTCTTTCAGTTTGGCAATACGTAACTCAGGCCCTTTCACCAAGTCCTTATCCCAAGGAAGAACATAAACATAATAAATTAATTCTTCCGTCTCAAAGAAATCAGCCACAAGTTATTTCAAAAGCAACTGAAGCCTACGGAAATGCATCAATTGTTGTTTTAGAGCATCCTCCCTTTTCGTTTTCCCATGCTGCAGCTATTCTTGTATTGTCAAAGGCATTAGATCAGGCCTATTTTGATGTGATGCGAACTCAGAAGAAAATGGGTTACAGTTTGGGTGTCAAAACATGGCAAGAAGAAGGGACTTATTTATCTGCATTTATGATTCAATCAAGCTCTTATTCTTCTCATGCATTAGTCGAGCAAACAGAAATATTTCTCGATGAGTTTATTGCTGGTTTTGAGAAAATTTTCCCAGAAGATATGTTCAAAACGATTCAATCAAGTCTCGTGGCTAGTTTCAACTCTCCCCCGCAGACTCTTACTGATATGGGTAAAGCTTTAAATCGATTCGCATTTAATCAAAAAGAAGACTTCATGGAAACTGCAAAGTATGCTGCTGCCTTAGAAAATCTCACTTATGAAGAGGTTTACCTTTATGCAAAAATGCACCTTTCAAGCGATAATCCAAATCGATTTGCTGTGGCTTTGGAAGGCATATCTTTGGAGAAAGAGTAGAACTTCACTTGTAACCTCTATAGCTAATAGCTGCCTAATCAACCCTCTACTTCCTCGAAGAAAAGTTGGACAGAGGTTGGACAAAATTGGTTTTCTAAAAATCGATCTTCTGAGAAACTTAACACAACTCTTTAATAATAAGAGTGCTCGGGGCGGGACTCGAACCCGCACGGACCAAGGTCCAAGGGATTTTAAGTCCCTTGTGTCTACCAATTCCACCACCCGAGCAGCTTGAAAAGATCCGTTTAATCTTCTTTAAAATGATCTTTAAGGAGGTGTCCAGTCTTCTTCAGTCTCAGAAGAAGTAGGGGTTTCCTCTTCTATTTCAATGATCTTATCTTCAACCTCTTCATTTTCTTCAAACATCTGAGGAGCTTGAGAAAAAGCCTCTTCCGGAAAAAGAGAAAGATCTTCAGAAGAAGGGGGAGGAAATTTTTCTATTTTTTCTTCTTCTTCTTGATCTGTACTTGACTCTTTTTTATCTAAGTAGTCTTTGTAGCGATTGATTTGTTCTGAAATCAGAATTGTAGGAGGGGGGAGAAGGGTGCGACGTGTAGGGGACGGGGCTTTTTCTTTTTTTGTAGAAGAAGATTTGCGACGTGAGGTTTTTCGAGATGCTTTTTTTTGTTCTTCTTTTTCGGGGATTGCTTTTTGAATTTCCTTTTCTTTTGATTTGTTAGAGGTTTTAGCAGTTGCTTTGCCTCCTCCAATTTTAATTGTTTTTTCGGTTTTCGGTTTTTTTAAAACGGTGCGTATTTCACGCATTTCAATGACTTCATATTCTGAAACAGGGAGTAAAAAAGGCTTGGGTTTTTCAAGAGAACGAAAGAAGAAAGATTTACCAAAGGAGACCACTTCAACACTTGAGACTCCATAATCTTCTTGATGACTCCCATTACTATTTCTAATGACGAGCTTAGACCCCTCTTTGGGGGTAATGACCGTTTCTATAATAGGTTCACGAGTAAAGTTCACATTAGGCCTATTCATTGTTTAAGGGTTAGTAATTACTATTTTAGATAAAAGCCAAGCATTAATCTTTTGATGCCATCCACTTGATCAGATCAAGCAAGCGGTAAGAATAGCCAATTTCGTTATCATACCAAGCAATCAGTTTGAAGAAATTTTTGCTTAATCCAATCCCAGCATTGCGGTCAAATATAGAAGAATGGGGGTCTCCAATAAAATCTGAGGAGACAACAGCCTCTTCTACGTAGCCTAAAATTCCTTTTAAATTTGATTGAGCCTCTGACTTCATCGTTTTACATATTGTATCATATGTGGTTGATTTCGTCAGCCTTACTGTTAAATCAATCACAGAAACATCCGCAATGGGGACACGAAAAGCCATTCCTGTGAGTTTTCCTTCGATCTCTGGAAGACAGAGTCCAACTGCTTTTGCAGCTCCAGTTGAGGAGGGAATGATATTAAGGCAAGCAGAACGTCCTATACGCAGGTCTTTTTTTGAAGGTCCATCATGGATGGGTTGGGTTGCGGTGACAGCATGAATCGTTGTCATAAGCCCTTCTTCAATTCCAAAATGATTGAGTAAGACCTTAGCAATAGGAGCTAAACAGTTGGTTGTACAAGAAGCATTTGAAACAACAAAATCGGTTTTGGGATTATAATTTTGGTGGTTCACCCCCATCACATAGGTTGGAATATTTTCTTTTCCCGGTGCTGAGAGTACCACTCTTTTGGCTCCTCCTTTTAGATGTTTTTCGGCTTCTTTTAGATGTGTAAAAAGCCCCGTTGATTCAATGACATAGTCAACTTCCAAATCTTTCCAAGGAATTTGGGAGGGATCTTTTTGAGAAAAGAGAGTGACTTTTTTGCCATCAATATACAAATGATTTTCGTCATGGTCGATATTTTTTGAAAATCGGCCATGAATCGAATCATATTTTAAAAGATAAGCTAAGTTAGGTATAGGAATAATATCATTAGTTGCAACTATTTCAAATTCTTTAAATTTTTCGAAAACAAGGCGAAAAACAGAACGTCCAATGCGTCCGAATCCATTGATTCCAATGCGTATATTTGTCATTGTTTACCTCGCGTGAGATATTTTTATTGAAGATCTTTGCTTTATGTTATGTTGGTTTTGGAGCTCAAGCTTTTCTTTGCTCCTACCTATTTTAACCCATATTTTCACAAATTCGGAAAAAAAAAGTTGAGCTTTACTATGATTATCTTAGTTTTTTGCTTTATGGGACTACTCAAAATCTGAATTTTTTGGGTTTTAACTTCTTCTTTTATCGCATAAGCATGCTCAGTTGATGATGTTCACTTAGCTTAAAACAAATCTAGTTTGCAACAGTTCTAAAATCAGCATACTCTGTTTCCCGATACGTTCAATAAATTTTCGAAGATAAGGTGACAAACCATCCATTCGGGGATTGATTGGCGTTTCTGAAAAAACAATCCGTCCCCCTTTTCGAAGGAGTAGGTATGCAAAATGCAGGCTAATGGTTGAATCTGCCAAAAGCAAAGCATGCCTTTCTATCATGTTTGAGAGGGAGTTTAAGCAAAAGTTTTTTTATTGCATTTGATTTTTCATCTTAAGGAAGATATCTGCGAATGTAAAGGGAGTTTTTTTTAATTTTTTTTTCTACTGATATCAGACATAATCAAGTTGGTTTTTTAAGTTTTTTATTGCAAAGAAACCACAGATAAAAATAAAGCCAAGCAAGACTGTTTCGGAAACCCAAAAGGGAAAATAGCCTTTAGGTCCAAGTGTTGCAGCACGCATTCCTTCCATCACATAGACCATAGGATCCATCAGTAAAATATAACTCACAGAATGATTTAAATCATAAGCTGTATGCCATGAAAAGAAATAGGCTCCAAACATCCATAAAGGGGCAATGTAGCGCAGCCATAAGCTATTGAGGTTGCTTAAACGCTTAAGAACGCTTGCAAGCCATAGAGCAAAAAACCCAAAAAAGAAATGAATTGTTATAAAAATAAGTAATAAGCGAGGGTAAGAAATCGTGTTTAGATCAAACTGATTGAACAGAAGAATTTTTCCCAAAGGAAATAGGACAATCGACAAAAGAAAAGAGGTCAATGCCCAATAGGTAGCAAAAGCAAAAAAAACCAAGTAAGAAGGAATAGGCGTGATAAGGCTTTGGTAAATGGTACGGTGTCCTTGAATATCAGCAATAAAAACACTGATTTTCCCCACGATTTCAATAAAGCCAAATCCTGCAATTGCTCCAATGAGAAAAAAGGATGCATACCCTTCTCTTACTCCTTCTTGAGGCATGAAATAGCAAAAGACCATGATATTTGTAAAAAAAAGAAAGCAAGTATCAAAAAGCTTACTAAAGTAACTTTTTTTAAAAGAAATGAGTTCTTTTTTTATGAGTTGAATGAAAATATAAAAAGTGGTTCTATGCTTCATGAGATGGGGCTTTGTTTGTATTAAAAATTTCTAGTTTGGGATCGTTAACAAATTTCAAGAATACTTCTTCTAGACTATTTTTTTGATGAAGCTTCATAAGATTGTTAGGGGTATCGATAGTTTTTATGATGCCTTCATGAATCAAACAAATGCGATCGGAGAGGGATTCGGCTTCATCCAAGTAGTGGGTTGTAAGTAAGGTAGAAATATTTTCTTTTTTAAGATCTTTGATGGTTTTCCAAATCTCCCTTCTTACGTGAGGATCAAGACCCACTGTGGGTTCATCTAGCAGAAGGAATTGGGGATTATGCATCAGTGCTCGTGCGATTAAAAAGCGTTGGCGATAGCCTCCTGAAACGGTTTTAGGATAGGAGTTGATATACCGTTTAAGATCGAAACGCTCTGTTAATATTTCTAATCTCTCAGAAGCCCTTTTTTTTGAAAGGCCATAACATCTTGCTGAAAAAAGCAAGTTTTCTCCAAGTGAAAGCTCAGAATCAATATTGGGGTATTGCGGACAAAGCCCAATCGTTTGTCTATATTTGGAAAGATTTTGATAAATAGAGTGCCCTTCCCAATGAATGATTCCTTCTGTTGGGGGATGGAGAGTTGCTAAGATGGAGATAAGGGTTGTTTTGCCAGCTCCATTGACACCAAGAAGAGAAAAAATTTCTCCTTTGTGAATTTCAAGGGAGACTTTTCTTAAGGCTTTACTCTTAATTCTTCTTTCTTTTTTTTCAAAGTAAAACTTACTGACTTTTTTAACTTGAATCCAGGGCATTAGAGACCAGTACTTGATTTTTGCAAAAGACTTAGATTAAAAAATCACTAACTAAAACACATTTTTTCTTCTATCCGTAAAAGATTAATAAATTTAACGAATAAAAAACAATAAAAATGAGTAGGTAGAATGGCTCAAAGCTTTGGGGCTACTTTTTGGGTTTTAATTGATTCTTTCTCAAAAAATCTCGCCCATATTTTGTATACCCCCCTCTGGAAAATCCACGTGCTTTGTTTCCCGATACATCCCATAAATTCTTTTAGGGGACTGTCTTGAACTGGAGAATCCTCGTCTAAAGGATCTTTTCTCCTTGGCCCGCATTTCGCATCTCCTCTCTGGAAAAAGGCTTGCGCGAATGTTTTTCGAAAAAAATCTTGCTTATTGATGTCGTGCTAAAGGGAAAAA
>JANQJX010000157.1 GCA_028281425.1 Simkania sp. | reverse complement strand
AGAACCGTTTGAAAAAATCTATTTATCAGGATGAAGGGTGCGGAATGTGGGTTAAAGTAGAGAAAATAGAAAAAGAACCTGCCTTGAATTGAAAAACTTTTCAGTCCAAGGTAGTCCCATAAAGCATTTTTTTAAAACTCTTTTCATCTAGCAAGCTCACCTTGAATTTTTGTGCTTTTTCATACTTAGATCCAGGATCAGATCCAAAGAGAAGGTAATCACTTTTTTTGCTTACACTGTTTGAAACTTTGCCTTCCCTCTCTTTAATGAGCTTACTTGCTTCATTTCTAGTGAAACTTTCAAGGGTTCCCGTAAGCACAAATGTTTTTCCTGAGAAAGGATGATTTTTGATTTTTTTTTGAGAGGCTTTAAGCACAACTCCCAAAGATAAAAGAGAGTGGATCTCATCAAGATGAGAAGGATTTTTAAAAAAGGCCCTAATCGATTGAGCGACTTTACTTCCAATGCCTTCAATAGCACAAAGCTTTTCTTCATCCATTTCTATAAGATGGTCAAGCAAGCCCGCTTCATCTGCTAAAATCTCTGCTGTTTTTTGACCTACAAAAGGAATCCCAATGGCTAAGATAAAACGATCTAAAGTCACTTGCTTAGATCTTTCAATGCTTTTTAAAAGGTTTTGAATCGATTTTTCTTGAAAACCCTCGATTTCCAAAAGGTCTTCTTTTTTCAATCGATAGAGATCTGAAGGCTTTGCAACTAAATGGAAATCGCTTAATTTTTTGATCATCTCAAATCCTAAATAGTCGATATCCATGGCCTGCTTACTCACAAAAAAAGCAAGGCTTCGTAAATTTTGACCTTGACACTCTTTTCGATTAGGACACCGAAGAGCTACCTCTCCTTTTAACCGAACAAGAGAAGAGCCACAAGCAGGACACTGTTTTGGCATCAAAAAAGGAGAACTCTTTTGCTTTCTTTCACTTTTCACCACCTCAATGACTTTGGGGATGACATCTCCTCCTTTTTCAATCATGACAACATCTCCAACTCGGATATCTTTTCTTTTGATTTCTTCTTCATTATGAAGCGTCGCACGTGAAATTTTGCTCCCAGAAAGAACAACAGGATGAAGTTCCGCAACAGGTGTTAAAACACCTGTGCGCCCTATTTGAATGGTAATCGCTTCAATTTTTGTCTTTGCCTGCTTTGGAGCAAACTTATAAGCCGTTGCCCATCTTGGATTTTTCGCTGTTGCTCCTAAAATATCTTGGCTTTTAAAATGATTGACTTTGATAACAATCCCATCGATTTCAAAAGGAAGGTGACTTCTTTTTTTTTCAATTTCATCGGCGAAAAGAAAAATTTCATCAACTGTTTTGCATACTCTAACATCACTTTTTCCCAATGTAGGAAATCCCAGTTTCTTTAAAAATTGGCTCCCTTCTTTTTGAGTTTTAAGAGCTCTATCATTTGTTGAAACAGCATAAAAAAGGGCCTCTAATTTTCTTTCTTTTACCTCATGGGGATCAAGCAACTTAAGAGACCCAGAAGCAGCATTACGTGGATTCGCCCAAGGATTTTCTCCTTTTGTTTCACGAAGAGCATTGAGTGTTTTAAACACCTTTTTTGGCATAAAAATTTCTCCACGTACTTCAAATTCAGGAGGAAGCAAAACGCCTTTGATCTTTTTTGGAATCGAAGGGATTGTTTTAAGATTTAAAGTGATATCATCTCCTTTTTTTCCATTCCCACGAGAAAGAGCTTTGATAAGTTGTCCTTCTTCATACCAAAGAGAGACAGCAATCCCATCGATTTTGAGCTCTACAAAAAATTCCACCTCTTCCTTTTCAAGCCCCTTTTTAAGACGCATAACAAATTCTAAAACCTCTTCCCTAGAATAGGTATTTGATAGGGAAAGCATGGGTTTTTTATGCTTGATCTGCTTAAACCCTCTTGTCGTCCGATCGGTGACTTGCTGAGTTGGGGTATCTTTTGAAATCCACTCAGGATGCTCTTTTTCGATTTTTTCAGCTTTTTTCACTAAAAGATCAAACGTATAATCGGAAATTTCAGGTGTACTCTTTTCAAAATAGAGTTGGTTATGTCTTCGAATTTCTTTTAAAAGCTCTAAGTATTCTTTTTTTATGACCATCTTTTAAAACTTAAAAAGCCTATTTATTTTACTTGAAAAATTCTTGTAGAAAGAGGAGCTAAAGTCAAAGAGATTCCCTTTTCTTCGAGACTCACTTCTTTGCTTATGTTACCATAGCCCCCATATTCTTGCGAATCGGTATTAAACACTTCTACAAGTTCTTTTTTTTCTTTAAAAGGCAAAGAGGGTATTTCCAAAAAAGAAAAAGAAAAATTATGTACAACAAAAAGGGTCTCCTCTTTTGAAAAACGTAAATAACTTATACAAGGAAAAAGAGAAACCCACTGAAATCCTAAAGGGTCAAAATCTCGTTCATAAAGAGCGGAATGAGACAAGTAAAAATGATTCAAATCACAAACACACTTTTGCAGCTTCTTATGAAAAGAAAATTTTAAAAGAAGCCAATGTATCTCTTCTTTGCAATCCCACTCATGCCATTGTCCAAATTCCCCTCCCATAAAAAGAAGCTTTTTTCCTGGGTGCGTGATCATATAAGAAAAAAGAAGACGTAAATTGGCAAATTTCTCCCATTCATTTCCAGGCATTTTTAAAATGAAACTCTTTTTTCCATGCACCACTTCGTCATGAGAAAGAGAAAGCATATAACGCTCTTTATAAAAATAATCCATCTCATGGATAAAATCTTTTCTTTTTAAAGCTCGGCCCTTCTCTTCCTTTTTGAAAATATTCAAAGTATCATGTACCCACCCTAAATTCCATTTCAAATCAAAGCCAAGCCCCCCTTCTGAAACCGGTGCTGTTACTTT
>JANQJX010000144.1 GCA_028281425.1 Simkania sp. | reverse complement strand
GACTTGAGTGCTCTTTTAGATCCAATCGATAGACGTCTGATTACCTCTATTGCTTCTTTTCGAGAAAGAATCGTTCGAGAAATTATGGTTCCTCGGATCGATATTTTCTGCCTTTCTGTGAATCAAACCCTTCACGAAGCCGCTCAAAAATTCATCGCTGAAGGCTATAGTCGCATTCCCGTTTATCAAAATACAGTCGATCACATTGTTGGAGTCCTTCTCTATAAAGATGTGATGGATTATTACTTTAGGAGTATAGAAAAAAAAGAAGTCTCTCCCATCGAAACTCCTTTAAACAAGCTTTTAAAACCTATTCTCTATACCCCCGAAACCAAGAAAATTTCAAAACTCTTACAAGAAATGCGCGCAAAACAAATCCACTTGGTGATTGTTGTCGATGAATATGGAGGAACCGAAGGTGTGGTAACGATTGAAGATGTTTTAGAAGAAATTGTGGGAGAAATTGCTGATGAACATGACATCATTGAAGATGAAAAACTCTATGTTCCTTATTCAGAAGGGGGATGGGTTGTCGATGCAAAAATGAATATTTTAGACCTAGAAAAAAACCTTGGCATTAAAATTGAACAAAGCCCTGAGTATGATACTTTAGGAGGGTTTGTCTTTCATCGAGCAGGAATGATTCCCTCAAAGGGATGGAAAATGCATCTCGATCATTTCGATTTAGAAATTCTTAAATCAAGCGAAAGGAGTATTGAAAAAATTCTTTTAATTCCCCTAGCAGATTTTGATCCCTCTTCTCAAAACTCTTCCCTTTAAAAAAAGAATGTTTTCTTTAAGACCTCCTCTTGATAAACAATTAAAAATAGACTAAAATTAGCTTGATCTATGTCATCTTCTATATTCCTATCCAGATGTAGACGAGATTTAGAGACACTTAAGTCTTAAGATATGCAAGGAATCTCATGCCTCGATCCATTACCTATGCCGATCCAAAGTTTGCTTTAGCAGGTGAAAGAAAAACCTGGAAATTTATTTATACACCAGGAACTGATCTTCCCAAAGGAGCCCATCTCAAGTTTGACATGGATTCAAAAGGGCGTGAATTTGATTGGGAAATTCCCCAAGTCAATTTAAAATCGAAAAAAAACTTAATATGGATACAAACCGGAGATAAAAAACCCCTATCAGCAAAAGAAGTGTTCACCAAGCAAAGTAAAATTCCCCAATTTGAATTTATCTTGCCTGGAGAAGCTAAAGCAGGAGAGCCTATCACCATTTTTATAGGATCCCCAGACGCCAATAAAGAAAAAAAAGGAAATCGTTCCCAAACAAATACACTACGTCGCCGTTCTTTTTACCTTCATATCAACCCAAAAGGAAAAGGTGAGTATAAGGAAACCGAAACGTTTCATATTGATGTCCGAGGAAATCATCTTGAGACGATTCGCATTACGACCCCTTCTATTGTCACGAAAAACCAACGTTTTGATGTTGTTGTCCGTTTTGAAGATGCTTATGGCAATTTAACAGGGAATGCTCCTGAGGAAACTTTGATCGAATTTAGTTATGAAAGACTTCGTGACAATATCAACTGGAAACTCTTTGTTCCAGAAACGGGTTTTATCAATCTTCCCAACCTTTACTTCAATGAACCTGGAATCTATCGGATCCAACTCAAGAACCTTACCACAAAAAAGGTGTTTTTCTCTTCACCGATTAAATGCTTTGCCGAACATCAAACCCACTTATTTTGGGGACTTTTGCATGGAGAATCCACTCTATGGAATGCAACAGATGATATCGAGTCTTGTTTGCGTTATCAAAGAGATGAAGCCACCACACAATTTTTTGCTAATTCCTCTTTTGAAAGCGATCAAGAAACCACATCAGACCAATGGAAAATGATCACCTCTCATATTTCAGAGTTCAATGAAGATGAGAGGTTCACAACGTTTTTAGGACTGCAATGGACAGGCATTTGTGTTTCGGAAGGACTCCGTCATATTGTTTATTCAAAAGATAATAAATCCCTTCTACGAAGAAAAGAGAGTAAGGCAAATAGTTTAAAAAAAATTTATAAAAGCCACACACCCAAAGATTTTATTTCTATTCCCTCTTTTACAATGGGAAGCACGACGGTTTTTAATTTCAAAGAATTTACTCCTGAATATGAAAAAGTGATCGAAATTTATAATGCTTGGGGCTCTTCTGAATGTACAAAAGCAGAAGGCAATCCCCGCCCTATCTTTTCAAAGTCAAAAAAGGGCATTCATGAAAAAGAGGAAGGTTCTATTCGAAAGGCTCTCAATCAAAATTGCCGCTTTGGATTTATTGCAGGAGGCCTTGATGACCGAGGTGTTTATGCTTCTCTTTTTGAAACCGATCAAGTGCAATATTCTCCAGGCCTTACCGCAATTCTTGCAATCAATCAAACACGCGATAGCCTCATTCAAGCCCTTTCAAAACGTTCTTGTTATGCAACAACAGGACCACGTATCATTATCGGCTTTCACATTGCTAAACAACCCATGGGAACAATTTTAAACACTAAATCAAAACCAGGACTTTTATTTAACCGTCATTTAAGTGGGTATATTGTCGGAACAGATGAGATCAAAGAGGTTTTAATTATCCGTAATGGCAAACCTTTTCAAACCCTCTCCTCCAAAGAAAGCATCTTTGAATTTTCAATCGATGACTCTGAACCCCTAGAAAAAATTTCTCTAAAACCTTCATCAAAAGAAGGCTTTCCCTTTACCTACTATTATATGAGAATCATGCAAAAAGATGGACATCTCGGATGGAGTTCTCCGATTTGGGTTGACTTACTTCCAAATCAAGCTCCTGAAAAAAAGAAAAAAGAGTGAAAATTTTTCTCTTAACCTTTCTCTTTGCAACCCTTTTATTGTTTCTTTGTGGAGGGGCTCTTTTTATTTGTCGTTCAAATGGGAGCTGTTGTAAATCCCCTTCTAAAAAATGCAAGAAAAAAGAGAAAAAATGCTTTGCTTTTGAAAGCGATCAAGAAAGATAGAGAGGAAGTCACGAGAAATTCCAGCTCAAGGCGCTTTCATACAATCAATCAAACGTCACAATCATGTGAACCTTAAGCTCCAAAAAAATAGCTCTTTTTTGATGCCATATCAAAATGAAACTTTTTGCTTTGAAAAAGCCGGGATCGAAAAATTTTGTGATTTTGACAGGCGGCCAAAGGGAAACTATCGATGATAAAACGTTGACTATGTTTCATTTGGAAAGGGTTTTTACAGATTGCAAACATGACTTGC
>JANQJX010000142.1 GCA_028281425.1 Simkania sp. | reverse complement strand
AGATGAGACGTGCTTTTCAAACGAAAAGGCCAATATAAAAAAATTTACATTGCTTCTGTACTTGAATCCCTTTGAGCAATGTATTTTTCACAATATTTTTTTATGTCGTCTGTATGAACCACCCATGCAGCACCTTTTCTTGACGCTTTCAACATGCCAATTCGAGTTGCATAATAAATTTTCTGAGCAGGGACACCCAACATTTTTGCAACCTGATTCACCGAGTAAAACCCCTTTTCATTATTAAAAAGAAGTTCCCCTTCAAAAGTTGATTTAGATCGTGAATATTTGTTTTTACGATATTCTTCTAAATCATTTAAACAAATGGTCCAACGAGTTGCATCTTTTTCTGCTTTTAACTTCTTTTGCTTAATTGCCACATAAATTGCTTGTCTCGTTACACCATTAATACGTGCTGCTTCTGTAATAGAAACAACTTTTTTTGGAGTTTCCTGTTGATTTGTCTGAAACTCCTCTTTATTTTCAGTAGTCATAAGTTTATTGTATCCTCCTCAATCCACTATAAGTCTGATTTAACATTAAAAGACCTGCTCTAGCCTTTTTTAAAATATTAAACCCCTAAAAGAAGTATCTAATTTTAATACTTTTCTTAAAAATCTTGTACTTTTAGGATTTAAATTATTTCAAAAAATTGAATTTAAATCAATCTATTTTCTTTACTTTTCTTAAAATTTGATTTAGATAGAATTACAAGGAGAAAAGCCTCTTGAATTTACTCCAAATTAAAAAATTTATTATAGTGATTTTATGAGGAAAATATGCTAAATTACTACTTCAGAACAAGTTATTACAAGAAAAACCTTTAGGTGGTAGTGCGTGAAACCTATGTCATTGGTTATTTACTTCTTAATCCTTTTTCTCCCTTTTCTCGTAAAGGCACAACCCCCCGATTTAACTCCCCATTCGACCTACAAAAAGTCACAAGAAATTTTTAAAGCGCATGTCACTTATAAAAAAATGTCTAAGGAGATTGCTAAACGTACTTTAAAAAATTATTTAATAGAGCTTGACCCTCAAAAAACCTATTTCCTTAAAAATGAAATACTTGAGTGGGATTCCCCCTCTGAAAAACTCTTAGATGAAGTTGTTATAGAATATAAAAAGGGCTCTTTCACGACTTTTGAAAAAATTTATTCAAAAATGGTTCAAGCAATTCACCGACGCCATCGGCTTGAAAGAGACATTGCCAAATCCCCCTTAATCAAGACACATACTTCCGAATTCAAAGATTTAAATTGGGCAGATGATGAAACTCAGCTCAAAACCCGCCTTCTCAAACTCAAAGCTCTTCAGATGGAAGCTGCTGAAAATCTAGAATTTGAAACAAAAGAACAGTTCTTGCAACGCCTTGAAAAAAGGCGCTCTTCTAGAGAAATGAAGCTTCGTCAAGATACCCCCCTTAATCTTAAAAAACAGCAACTTGCCTATTTTCTCAAAGCTCTCACCTCAGCACTTGACAACCATACCGTCTACTTCACACCTTCCGAAGCAAGTCAATTCATGATCCAAGTTCAACAACGTCTCTTTGGGATCGGAGCTCAACTAAGAGATGACTTAAATGGATTTACTCTCGTTCGACTCATCGATGGGGGCCCAGCTATTCGAGAAGGAAAATTAAAAGTAGGAGATCGAATTATTGCCGTAAATCATGAACCTGTTGTTGGAATGGATATTACCGAAGCAGTGCAACTGATTCGAGGACCAAAAGGAACACGTGTTTCTTTAACCATTCTAAGAGAAAGTCGAGATAAAGAATCTAATAAAACAGATAAATTTAATATTGAAATTATTCGAGATGAAATTGTCCTTAAAGAGACTCGGTTTGAATCTCATTCTTTTCCTTATGGAAAAGGGGTCATTGGACATATCCGTCTCTTTTCTTTTTATCAAGATCCTCAGCATAGTTCTGCATTAGACATTAAAAATGCTATTGAAGAAATGAAAGAAAAGCACTCTATTAAAGGTCTTATCCTTGACCTTAGAAGCAATGCAGGAGGGGTTTTACCACAAGCTGTTGCTGTAACAGGCCTTTTTATTAAAAAAGGGGTGGTTGTTTCAATTAAAGATAGTCATGGAAATATTCAACATTTACGCAATTTTAATGCAAATCCTGTCTGGGATGGGCCTTTAATCGTACTTACCAATAAAGGGAGTGCTTCAGCTGCAGAAATTGTTGCCCAAACCCTTCAAGATTATGGGCGTGCCTTTTTGGCTGGAGATCCTTCAACATGGGGAAAAGGAAGTTACCAAACGTTTACTTTAGATACATCTCACACCTATCAGGTCAACCCTCAGGGGGAATATAAAGTCACACGAGGGCTTTACTATACGGTTTCAGGGAAAAGCCCCCAACTTACTGGAGCTAAAGTAGATATTGTCATTCCAGGATCACTTACAGCTTCTGAAATTGGAGAAATACAAGCAAAATTTCCTTTGAAAAACGATCAAATCAGTGCGAATTTTGAAGATAAGCTTTCAGATATCCATCCCTTTCACAGGGGCAAAATGATGCGTCATTATAAAAAAGGACGCCAAAAAATCTTAACCACTTACCTATCTTTTTTAGAGCAGCTACAAAAAAACTCAAAAGAGCGGATTGCAAACAATCCTAACTATCAAAACTTTCTCAAAGAGATTCGTAAAGATATTTTTGATCCAGAAACAATTGAAAAGTATGGTCAAAATGATTTGCAGCTTGAAGAATCGATTCATGTCATGAAGGATTTAATTCTTCTCATTCAGGAAAAAGAGGCTCAAACACTTCCCTCTGCAGCTTAAAAATATCACTTCAGCTCTCAATTAGCCTACATTTCGCGTGTCTACCCTAGAAAAATCCGCATCCTCTGCATAGGATCAAACATGCTCCACAACAATCACTTTAGGAATGGTATACCAAAAGTTCTTCGCATGTGTTTTTTGAAGTTCTGTTTGGACCCTTTCAACATCCTTTTTAAAAACAAACAACGGGCTTGGACAAACCTCTTAAATATTTCAGATATTGACCATGATATTGCTCATCGATTTTTCTTTGAGCCTCTGCTAGTTGCTTTTTTTCTAAGGTTTGGTTAAGAAGATTTTCGGCATTGTGGGTATTGCCTCTAAGAGTCTTCTGAAGCTTAGAAAAAGTCTTTTCATTTGAAGAAAGCAATTCAATCAGTTTTTCAATTCCTTGTTTCTCTTTCATGATGACTTCACGCCCATTAATCTGATCATTGCTCAATGTTAGGACTTCTAAATTTTCATCCAGCAGTTTTAATTGTTCTTCTAGTTGTTGTAATTTTCCTTTTAAACCCTCTTTTTTTTCCGAAAGCGCGGTCATCGCCTCCTTTATCGTTCGACACGAGTTAAAGGTATAGATAAAATCAGATGTTTTTTGTGTGCCAGCAAGAGAGCCTAAGTTTTCTTGCTGTTTATTATTTAGATTTTGATGAAAGTTGGACTCTCTATACCCTTCACTTCCTAAAAAGGACCATAATTGTGTGCACATTTTTTACCTATTATTTTAAAAACTAAGTTTTTTATTTATGCCAATTATATTTAGGAAAATTTTTTACCCTTCGAAAAACACCCCATTTTTAACCCCACCTGTATCCCCCCCCTATCTTTGGAAAAGAGGGTGCTTTGATGGGAAAAAGGGACAATATTTTTCATTTGTCAAAAATTTACCAAATATAGTCACTTAAATTCCTATTATAATAAAAAATTTATTACTCTTAACCTAAATAATTAACATTTAATCAATTGCAATTTTTATTATTGCTAATATCCCAATCACAATGGGAAAATCTTTTTTCTCCTAACCTACACTCCCCACGCCTCCTCTGAGAAAAGAAGTGTGATAAATTCAAATTTTGACGATGATTTTCCAGTTCAAAGCAGTCTCTATATGGCAAGATCGATGATGTAAGAAAAACTCATGTAAAGAGTAGAAAAAAACAAAAAATCACGATTTATCCTTTATAACACTCGTGCTCAAAAAAACCAGTTAATTTGATCTAAAAATCAAATCTCGCATAATAATTGGATTAGACTTAAACTAAAAATCATTAGAGTTTTTACCATGAGACATAACTAAAAAATAGCTTGGAAAATAAAATGAAAAAAGTTCGTACACGTATTGCCCCTTCTCCAACAGGAGATCCTCATGTTGGCACGCTTTATATGGCTCTTTTTAACTTCATTTTTACCCGTCACTTCGGAGGTGACTTCATCTTACGCATTGAAGATACCGATCAATCGAGAAGTCACATCGAATATGAAAAAAGCATCTTCGAATCTCTCCGTTGGATCCATATCCATTGGGATGAAGGCCCTGATATTGGAGGCTCCTACGGTCCTTACCGCCAATCAGAGCGCTCCCATATTTATCGCAAATATTGCCAAAAGCTCCTTGATGAAAAAAAAGCTTATAAATGCTTTGCAACAGCAAAAGAACTTCAAGAAATGCGTGAGCTTAATAAAAAAATGCATAAGCATATAGGATACGATCGACGCTATCGCAACCTTAGCGATGAGGAAATTAAAAAACGAGAAAATGACAATCAACCCTATACCATTCGACTTAAAGTTCCTTTAAAAGGAGAATGTGTCTTTGAAGATGTCATTAAAGGACGCATCACATGCCCTTGGTCCGATATCGATGATCAAATTCTTCTTAAATCAGATGGATTTCCTACCTATCATCTTGCAAACGTTATAGATGACCATCTTATGAAAATCACCCATATCATTCGGGGAGATGAATGGATGAGTTCCACTCCAAAGCACATTCTTCTCTACAAAGCCTTTGGTTGGCAACCTCCTAAGTTTATGCACTTTCCTCTTCTTTTAGGTGCTGATGGCAAAAAGCTCTCGAAAAGAAAAAACCCAACATCGGCTTTTTACTTTAAAGATAGTGGATATCTTCCCGATGCTTTCATCAACTTTTTGACTTTGATGGGTTATAGTATGCCAAACGGCAAAGAGATCTATTCTTTAGATGAGCTGATTCATGATTTTAAAGTGGATCGTATTGGAACTTCAGGAGCTTTTTTTGACATCAAAAAGTTGGATTGGATCAATCAACACTATTTAATCAATACAATTAAGCAAGAAGATCTTTGGAAGAAAATTGAAAAGTGGGGATTTCATAAAGAAAAAATGACCCGTTTAATGCCCCTTATCCATACAAGACTCAAAACTTTTGGAGAATTCATTGAACTCTGCGATTTCCTGTTTATTACCCACATCCGTCTAAATAGAGCTCTTCTCTGTCCAAAAAATCTCAAAAATGATGAAAGTGCTTCTATTTTACAGTGTATGATCTGGTCTATGGAAGCTAAAGATGACTGGGGTAAAATGGGGTTTGAAAACGCTTCCCATTTGGTTTCTAAAGCTTTTGATCTCAACCATAAGAAAGTGATTATGCCCATTTTGTTCGCATCGATTACTGGACGTCACCAAGGCCCTCCTCTTTTTGATTCCATTGAGATTTTAGGAAAAGATTTAACTCGAGCTCGTCTTTTGAAAGCTATCGAATTTTTAGAAGGTCTTTCAAATAAAAAACGCGCTATCTTAAGTAAAAAATGGAAAGAAGGCCTCTGTAGTGATCTCATCAAAAAAGACTCACTTCCACTTTAAGTATATTTGGAGGTCAAGATGGCTCTTATTTCCCAAAATATTTGCATAAAAAGAATCAATCCTCTTCTTCTAAAAAAGAAGCTGGAATCTCTTCAAGGCCATCTGAAACGATATAATAAGGGTTGTAGGCGCTTGAAGCACATCCTATTAAAATGGTTAAGAAAAGGAGTAAAAAAATTAACCGCATGGAACCACCTCTTTTGATTTCTAATAAAAAAAATAAGGCTCCTTTGTCAACGACCAAATATAGTAAATCTCATCCCTTTGCCAGTAAAATTCTATCTCGTATCCTCTTAAGTAAGGAAAATTCTACAAAAAAAACCTACCATCTCACCTTGGATTTAACATCTTCAGATATCTTCTACAAACCGGGAGACTCCATTGCTATTTTTCCCGAAAATCCCCCTGAAATAGTAGATAAAATTTTAAAACTTCTAAAAAAGAGTGGTCATGAAGATATCATCTGTCCACGCTCAAAAAAAAAGATCTCCTTTCATCTTTTTTTAACAAAGAAAGCAAATCTTTTACGCATTTCTCCCTATTTACTTAAAATGACTTTTAACCCCACTTTGCTAAACGATCGATTCCAACAAAAAACTTTTATTGAAAATCATGATCTAGAAGACCTTTTTCAACAATTCCCTTTTCATCAAATTCCTCTTCAAGACATCGTCTTACATATCGCTCCTCTTTTGCCCCGATTTTATTCGATTGCATCTTCCCAATATATCACTAAAAATTGTGTAGATTTTATTGTCGTCACATTTAATTACATCAGAGGACAAAAAAAGAGAAAGGGAATTAGCAGCCAATTCCTTTGTCAATATGCTAAAGTTCACAAGACACCTGTTATGATCTATCACCAATCTAATCCCCTTTTTAAACTCCCCAAAAATCCTACAAGCTCTATCATCATGATCGGCCCTGGAACGGGTATTGCTCCTTTTCGTGCTTTTTTACAAGAGAGACTCTATCTAAAAGCTTCTGGAAGGCACTGGCTCTTTTTCGGGGAACGCCAGAGAAATTGTGATTTTTATTACAAAAATTTTTTACTCGATCTTGAGAAAAACAAAAAACTTCGACTAGACCTTGCCTTTTCACGTGATCAAAAAGAAAAAATTTATGTCCAAGATAAACTTAAAGAGCACTCTTTGGAGATTTGGCAATGGATTCAAACCGAAGCTTTCATATACATTTGTGGGGATGCTCATTTTATGGCAAAAGATGTTTCTAAAACATTGCAAGAGATCATCAAAATTGAAGGCAATTTTTCCGAAGAAGAGGCAAAACATTTCCTAAAAAAATTGCGGCGTGAAAAAAGACTTCTTTTCGATGTTTACTAATCCCTATTTTTACGCTACCTCTAAAAAAATCTGCATGCTCTGTTTCGCTAGGACATCCAATAAATCTTCTCTGATAAGGTTATAAACTAAGGTGAATACGATACAAATCGTTAAAAATGGAGAGCATCCAAAACTAGCCCAACTTTCGCATCTTTCAGATAAAATCTCCTAATTTCCATAGATATAGAATCCTTAAGATGCTGATAATAAGTATGATATGAATATTAAAT
>JANQJX010000117.1 GCA_028281425.1 Simkania sp. | reverse complement strand
CAAAAGCTCCTCCAATAGAAGGGCCAAAAGTGCGATTTAAGGTTTTTACACGCAAGCGACTTGTTTCACTATTATGGCTAAAATAGAGGTTGAGTTTTTCATCAATCTGAAAGAAATTCAATCTTGTCACAAATGAAACTGAAAAATGGTCGACATAACGGGGAGTAATGTGTTTTGCATAGCTTAAATCTGCCCTATAAAACCCAGAACGATAAATCGTTTTGGCTTGATTGGCAAAATGATAGTCAATACTTTTCCTCCCCAAATCCCCAGGCAAATTGAGATTTTGCATGCAGCGAATCTCTTCTTCTCCAAGCCAGTGAAACCCTCCTGTATATGTTAAAGCCCAAGTAGAGTGAATGCCAAAAAACCATTTTAAACTGAGTCGGATTCCAGAATCAAAGTGCATGTCATTGACAAGATGACTTGAAGAAATCAACGTTTTCCCAGGCTCTTTTCTACATTTAACAGGAAGGCGATCAAGACTTACCGTCAAAGGACCTCCAGCTGCTTGAACTAAGCTTTTATTTAAGCTCTTCGTGCGACGCAATAAAATATAATCACCTTCAACAGCAAAAAAATGATCATGTATCCCTTTGACTGCTCCAAAAGAAGAAGAAAGAAAAAAAAGTGGCGCTACTATAAATAGAAAAAATCGCATGCGTTTTAAGGCGATCTCTTTGTTAATCTATATTCATCTATCATGTATCAAGATATTATTATAACAGAGTGAGAATACATCTACAAATCTTTTTGTTCACCTGCTATAAAAGCCTTTTCAAGAGGTTTAAGAGCGTTACGCAACCGCACTTTCAGCATCAACTTTCTCTAGACAACAAAGGGTCACCAAATCGATAAATCGTTTTCCAAACTCTTCTTCTTTTGACGTGAAAAGGCTCTTTTTGTCGCGTGAAATTTTCATCAACTTTTGAGCACGTGCAAGCGCTCCCAGTGTTTTTGGAATCCCTTCTAAACAACTTTTACGCTCTTTTTTTTCTTCTTTTTTCACTCTTTCCCAGAGTTCAACCACTTCATCAGCCGTTTTGACATTAGAACCACCAAATACATGAGGATGGCGTCTAATCATTTTCTAAAAGATGGGGACGAGAAGAAGCAAATGTTTGCTCTTTATCCCATGAACATCCATCTGGGCCATGAAGTTGATCACAAATCTCTTTTAGTCGATCAAACATTTCCATCCAAACTCACATCTCCTTTTGTTCTTCTTAAAAGGTAGCAGAAATTAAAAAATAAAACATGTTCTTTTTTTTTTATGTTTTGATACAATCTTAAAGGTTTAGCTTAACCATCTATTTTTTGATTGAATTTTATGACAACCAATACAGTTAGTTTTCCACATAATTTTGCATTGAATTTTTCATATGGGATGGCAATGGGGATAGGACTAGCAATTCCCCTTGGAGCAACCTCCTATTTTTTATATCAAAAAATTTATCCTTTTTACGCTATAATTTTAAAACCTCTTCAGAATTTGCAAGAACCTTTATCCAACCTCATCAAAGCTTTAAAAAAAAAAGATATTACTCCATATATTCAAGATGCCTCAATAGAACTCAAAGAGCTCTTAAAAATCCTCCAAATAACTCAAGATTTTTCAGATAAAGCAACCTTTCTAAAAGCTCAAAAAAAAATTCAAGAAGGCCTCTATCTCTTTTTTTCTTCTTCTTACTTCCTTCAAAAAAAAGAAACGCTGCAAACACCAAATAAAAAACTTACTCCTCTTCTTCTTCAACTTTGTAAGGAAACTCAAGATCCTGAAAATGAAGTCACTTCCTTTCAATTTCTCTTACAAGAATGTCAAGAAACAATTCAAACAATCATCCAACAAAACCAAGGCCCTCTAAAAAAAATTCAAATAGAGACTAAAAAGAAATTGGAAAAAAAGTGTCACGAACTTTTAATCCCTGAAACCCCCAATCCCCAAGATCCTTTCCTTTTGATCCGAGAGATCCGTGATCTAAAAAAAACATTTGAAACACTCACTCTGCTTCCAAAAGAGGTTAAAGAAAATATTTTAAAATTCAAACTCAGTCAATTAGGCTTACAAGAGATAAATCTTCAAAACCTCGATCATTCAGTTCAAAACAAACTCCAAAACATTCAAAAAGAAGACTCTGAAGGATTTGCCTATATCTTGAAAACCCACCCTAAACAAACTTCTCCGTATGACCTGCTTGCACACTACCTAAAATATCGCTCCGAATGTCCTAAAAAGCCTTCGCTTCTAGAAAGGTTTCAGTATAAAAAAAAGACCACTTTTGCAAAGGAACAAAATAGACTCATGGACTTTTTTGGTCTCTCTTTTCTTTGGGTCTATTTTTCTTCAATCTATACGACAAACTCCACTTTAGAAAAAAAATTTCATGATCTTATAGCCGCTTCTTATGCCCTATCATCGGAGGGAAAAGAACAAAAATGTTTGACTTTCTTTAAAGAAATTCATAAAAATTCTACCATTTCTTGGATTCCTTTTACTTTCTTTTGGAAAGGAGGTCACTTCCTCTTTTTAAGAATCAAACAAATAAGAACTTGTTTCCTTTCTAAAACGCCTCTTTTTACTTTCGTTGCAAAAGAGATCACAGAGCACCCCCTCTCTGCCATGACATCTCTAAGTAAAAAAATCAGCCGCCTTTTTCACTTTCTTAAAATCACACATGGGGATTGGAGTCAACATCATCCGTATGAGATAAACTCTGACACCTATTTAGCAAACGTCCTCGATAAAAACCAAAAGCAAATTTTAAGATTTCCTCATCTCAACTTTCTTAAAAGGGGTTTTAATTTAATCGCAGTCTTAACAAACCTCCAAATCGATTTAGCCACTTGGGTAAATCGTCCTTCTTTAGATCCCATGCACCCTCTTTCTTGTTTTAATCTTCCTTTGAAAGCAAGCAAACAATTTGTGAAAATTTTCATAAACCTTTTCCTTTTAGGGACAAAAGTTGTTTTTGCTCCCTTTCAATATCTTTTTCACTCTCTCATCGAATTGATTTTAAAAAAAATTCTCACTCAAACACCCCTTATCGACCAGATTAATCAAAAAATCGTCAAAGAAATCACTTATGACTCCCCATTTAAATTTGCAATTCTTGAAGCAATTCTTCCGATCTTAAAAGAGATGGAAAAAGCTATTAAAACTTCTCCCCCTTCTTCTTATCCTATTTTTGAAGGAGAAAGTAAAATGAAAAGAGCTCTTCAAGAGGTTTTCATGACAACCTTCAATTTTGCCAAAACACAAGAAACCCTCAATCCCTCTTCCAACTCCCAAGAAATGCTTTTTTTGGAAAATATCTCTCCTGTTTTAATCGATATTCTCTACCACGCCTTTCTTAAAATTCTAGCCTCTTATAAAGAAAAGGAAATCCTTGATCAAAGAAAAAAGGGCCTCTTACAAGCGGTGATTTTTTTCCTCTACCATAAGAAAAGCCCAGCTGCTTGTGGAGAAAACCAAGAAGCTTTAAAAAAGCGCTATCATCTTTTGAAACAAGAAGTCTCTTTATCTCTTCAAAAGATTTGTCATTCATTGATCATCCAAACTTCAAAAGAAGAACTCCCCAAGTCTATTGAAACTCTTGTAAAAAAAGGCCTCAATAGGTCAAGTGGATCTTATTTATCTCCACTCAAAAAAAGTTACCTTAAAAAACATTTAGATCTTTTTCTTGATTTTATCAAAAAGCCCTATCTTCAAAAAGCCTTTGTTCTTTATCTTCTTTCTCAAGATCAAAACGCATAAAAGGGGCTTTTTAATTATGGACAAACACTTCACTGTTTCGGTCTATATCTTTAAAGAAGAAAAAGTGCTTCTACTCAAACATCCTAAATTCGGCAAATGGATGCCTCCCGGCGGGCACGTTGAAAATCATGAAACCTTTGAAGAGGCTGCAAGACGTGAAGTGCAAGAGGAAACAGGCCTTTCCATTTCTTTTTTATCTGATGATCCCCTTCTTGTTAACAACCCCAATGCCATCACCATCCCCCGCCCTTTTATGTGTCTTTTAGAAAATGTCCCCCCTTGGAAAGGAGAAAAACAACATCAACATATCGATTGCATCTACTGCGCAACAGTCAATGAAAAAAGCCCTCATCAACCATGTCCTTTCCATCCTCAAAAATGGTTTGCACTCAGCGAAGTCTTAGCCCTTAAAGGAGAAGAAGAGGTCTTTTTAGAAACAAAAGAGATCATCAAGACAGTTTTGGGAAAAAACCTATGTCTAAAATAATACAAAAGGGGTTTTTTGTTGCTTCTACAGGGCAACATGTGGGAAAAACCACAACCTGTCTTGGACTCATATCAGGGCTCATTAAGCAGTATAAAAGTGTTGGATTTCTAAAACCGATTGGACAAGAACATATTGAAACAAAGTCGGGGATTCATGTCGATAAGGATGTTCTTTTATTCAAAGAGCATTTTTCTCTTCAAGATGATCTTTCTCTCATGAGTCCCATTCTCTTTCCACGAGGCTTTACGCGCGATTATATCGATGGGAAAATAGAAAAAAATGAGCTTAAAAACAAAATTGAAAATGCTTTTAGAAAAATTCAACTCAACAAAAAATGTGTTGTTGTTGAAGGAACTGGACATGTAGGTGTAGGATCTATTGTGAATTTTAGCAATGCTAAAGTCGCTTCAATTCTGGAATTAAAGATGATTTTAGTTGCTTCAGGGGGCCTTGGATCTTCTTTTGATGCTCTTGCAGTCAATAAGGCACTTTGTGATGCTTACAATGTGCCTATTGCAGGCATCATTTTAAATCGTGTTCTTGATGATAAACGGGAAATGGTCTTGCATTACATGGAAAAAGCTTTAAAAACCTGGGAAATTCCAATTTTAGGTTGCATTCCCTTTGACCCTTTTTTGAGTAAGCCTTCAATGAGAGATTTTGAGCTTTTATTCCATGCGACATTGCTCACAGGTCAAGAACATTATTTGCGCTATTTTCAACAGACGAGACTTGTCGCCACATCACTTAAAAACTTTCAACAACTTATTTTCCCAAGTGAACTCATCATCACACCCTCTAACCGTGAAGATATTATCTTAGCAATCTTAACAAAACATTGGGATGTTAAGATTGCAAACCCTCTTCATGACCTTAAAACAGGTATGATTTTAACAGGGGATCATCCTCCGAGACAAACCATTATTGAAGCTCTTAGAAAAGCAAATATTCCCATGTTATATGTCCCTTTAAGTAGCTATCAAGCAATGGAAAAGATCACATCTTATACGGTAAAGATTCGACAAGAAGATAAAAAAAAGATTGAAGAAGCCATCGGTGTTGTTGAAAAGCATATTGATTTTCATAAATTATCCTTAGCGGTTGGCCTCAAAAAGTAGTCCTTCCCGAACGTCACCTATTTTTCGCTTTTACCCCATTTCGCAATATATGGTAATCGC
>JANQJX010000056.1 GCA_028281425.1 Simkania sp. | reverse complement strand
ATTTCCTTTAAGTATTAGGACTGCTTAAAATTTACACTTTTTTGGAATGGGCTTTTTATTTTTTCGCAATTTTTTTAAATCCAAACTCATCCAGCTTTTGCAAAATTTAACTTAAGTCATTTGCTTTTTTTGAATGTTTGAAACATCTGTGACCTTGAATGGGACTGCTTAGAACCTGAATTTTTTGGTTTTTAACTCACTTGATGCAAAACGGAAAGGCAGTTGTGCTTTGTCTTTTGAATCTCAATATTGCTGCATTTTCTTACTTTAAAATCTCACCTCTTTATGCTGCGCTTCCAAGTAACCAAGGCTTAATTTTTCATTTTTCTCTCTTTGGTTAAGGTCGTTACAAAATATGCTTTATGTCTCTTTTGTTACAAAAATAGTCGCCTCATTGACCAAGCTATAGGACAAGCTTTCCTGCACTAATGGGCGACCTTTCGATGGGGTTTTATGCTTGGATCTTTTTAAAGGCGGCTCAAATGATGGGCGAAAGGATCCTTCTCAAAAGACCGTAGGAATGGAGCTATATGAATCCATTGGCAGTCTTGCACGTCCGTTTTGCGGCCAAGAGCACTTTTAAAGAATTTTGGGTTAACCAGGAGAACTTCAAAGCCAGCTTCTTCTAGTATCTCATAGGGAACAATCCAATAAACGCCTGTGGACTCCATCGCCACAGTTTCCACTTCATGATCCTTCAAGCCACTTAATCATCCCTTTGAAGTCTGTAGTAAATGTGGGGAACAGATTTCATGCTTAGAGGAATTTTTGGCTATACAAACGAAAAGCTCTTCCGCTCCGATGTCAATCCCAGCATATTTTGGATCGAGTTGGCTTAATGATGCTGGTGTTCTTTTGGAAAATGATCTATTTTTTTCCTTGTAAGTCTCCTTTGTTCCAAAAAAGATAAGGTATTAGAACTTTTGGTGACTTATAGTCTTTTCAGGGCACCTGCCCGGGACGGAGCTATGGAGAAAATTGGAAGCAATTTGGGGTTGTAGTATAGACTTTTCGAAGTTTCGTTAGATGATCAACCATTGATAGCTTTTGGAAATGTGTATGCAAGGGCCATTTGTGAAACCTCAAAAAAACGTAAGCATTCAACTTTCCTTCTCGATCTTGTGAGAAATAGGGGATAAAGTTGAAATAGAATTGATTCTCTAGAAGAGATCTTCTATAATGTAACACATTAAATGACGTGGGTTTTTAAATGAGTTTTTTGAAAAAAAAATTTTTTGGTTTCATAGCATGCTTTTCTTTTTTAATTTCTCTGCACGCACATCCACAAGATCTCATCGAATTTAAAGAAGAAAATGCTTATGACCAATATGATCAAGTCATCGATCTATTTCAAGATCAAAAATGGAAAAAGTTACTTGAGCAGGCTCATTTTCTGGTCAAGCATTTTCCCGAGGCCCCTTTTGCAAAAGAAATCCACTATTACATAGGAATTGCTTATTTTAGAATCCATGACTTTGAGTTATCTAATGCAGCTTTTTCAAAATATCTCAAAGAGGAAACAACACCTAAATTTTTTGATCAAGCCATGAATTATAAATTTGAAATTGCCTGTCTTTTTCAAGAGGGGGTGCGCCGTCATCTTTTTCATGTCAAAAGCTTACCTAATTGGATACATGGGTATGATGAAGCTCTTAAAATTTTTGATGAAATCATTACCACCCTTCCTCGAGATGAACGAGCAGCACAATCTCTTTATCGCAAGGGGCAGCTCCTTCTTGAATTAGGAGAGTACAAAGAGAGTATTGAAACGTATCAGACTTTGATTCGTCGATTTCCTAAACATCATTTAACACCCCAAGCTTATTTGGGAATTGCTAAGGTCTATTTGATAGAATGTAAAAAAGAGTTTCTTGACAATGATCGCATCGAACTTGCTGAAATTAATTTACGTAAATTTCGATTTCATTTTCCTACTGAACCGCGTCTTGAGGAAGTTGAGAGCATGCTTAAAGAGATGAAAGAGATGATGGCAAAAGACCTTCTTGAAATGGGTAATTTTTATAAAAAAACAAAAAAACTGCAAGCTGCAGCCATCTACTATCAAACGATTTTAAAAAAATATCCCGAAACCAGAGTAGCCCAAATTTCTAAAGAAGAGCTAACAAAGCTTGGCCTTTTAGAGGCATCTTCTGAAGATGAGGAGTAAAATTTGCAAAAAAAGAAGAAAAAATTTTCTTGTTTTTTCTTGTTTTTTTACATCATTTCTTTGTTTTTATCAGGGTGTTATTACCACTTAGAAGGAGAGCAGAGAGAGAGTTTTACAATCAAAAAAATAGCAGTTCCTTATATCCAAGGAGATTTAGATGGAAGACTTACCGAGACTCTCATTAAAACTCTTTCGCAATCGACTCAGTTGGCATATGCGAAGAAAAATGAAGAATGGATTTTTGAAGGTAAAATAGGAGAAGATTCTTTGGAAGATATTGGCTATCAATATGACAGAGACCCTCTTTCAGATGAGCGTATAAATCGCCTGATTCCCAATGAAGGAAATCGAATGATCACCCTTTCGTTTTCTCTTATCGATGCTAAGACAGATGAAATTGTTCTTGGACCTGTTGATGTGAGTGCTAGTCAAGATTTTGATTTTGTGGATACTGATTCTTTGTTTGACGTTTCTTATATGAATCCAGAGGGGAGCCTTGAGCCTGTTCTTTTCTTTTCACTAGGTCAGTTGGATTCAAAAGAGGGGGCAAAAAATAGTGCGCTTACACCCCTTTATAAAACATTAAGTTGCAAGATTGTTGAGGGGATAGAACATGCGCTTTTCCATTTAGAGAGATCTTCTTTAGAAGAGAAGAATTAGCCCGCATTTCATATGCCCAATCTAGAAAAATCCACAGGCTCTGTTTCGCTCACACATTCAATAAATTCTTTTAGGTGAGGTTGCAAACTTATCCATTCGAGAATTTCTTAAGGCTCAAAAAAACACTCGCGTGCGCCTTTTCGAAAGAGTTGGCGTAAAAATAGGGGCTTAGTCTGCATTTCGCGTGTCTTATTTTTGTAAGTTGCTTAGAATCAAAAATTTATTGAAAGAGACTGTCTTAAACTGGAGAATCATCGGGATTTTAAAAATAATTTATTTCTTAACTAACTCACCTTCATCAATATAAATTTTTAATTTTAATTATATCAATAATTTTATTTAAATTAAATAAATTTGGTGATATAATTATGTTATTAACGATTTTAATTTCACTTTTTAAATTATATAGAGATAAAAATACTAATTAATAAATAAAAATAAGGAAACTATTATGTCATCCATTTTAAATGATCTTTCTACTAGAGCAGACGTTTTGTCAGAAGCATATCCATCTGGAGCAAATCGATATATGGTTCTTAGATACCCAATAAAGTCAATTGCAAAGATTGGTTATGCACTTTCCGTCCTTGTTGGAGTTGTCGAAAGTGCTGTGAAAGGCTGTTTTTGTCTGTTAATGCGGGCTATATCACCCCATCATATTAAAGATAAAAACTGGAGTGCAAAGATCTCTCAATATGTTAAATCATCTTTCAATTCATCTGTGCGTGTTACAAAAATAGCTGTTAAAAATATTTTGACCAAGAATGTTGAGTGCGTGAAAAAGTCAGATGGTACCAATCATGTTGGAAATAAAAGACTCCAGAAGAACAGAACAAAAGCATATAGAAGGGAAGGGACCCTAACAATGAAGCAAGCAAGGGACAAGGGTTATGCCTATAGCCCCCTTTAAGTAAAATGACATGAATATTGAAATTTAGCTCGCATTTCATATCATGCTTGTTTCGCTGGGACCCTCAATAACCCTCAATAAATTCCCAAAGATAAGGTTATAAATCTTATCTTTGGGAATTTATTGGCATTTCAAAAAAACACTCGTGCGTCTCTTTTCGAAAGAGTTGGTAGAAGAAATAGAGGATAGAGAGAAAGAGATTGTCTTGGACTGAAAAATTGTAAGTTTTCCATAAATTAGAAAAAAAATTATCATAGGGCTATTTTAGAGGTGAAATTTTTTGAGGAAAATTTTTTGTTTTTTCAAAAATTGTGAAAACCGCAAATTCACAGGTTCTTGAGATTAAAAGATGTAGGGCTTTCTCAAGCCTAAGGAGAAAAGATCATTAGCATTTTCATCATGAAATTTTTATAAGTTTTTTTACCTATGATACGCTTTTCACGTTTTGTATCATCTATTTTTGAAGCGGAGATAAAAACCCTTCCTCTGATGCTTCGTTGGGTAAGAATCCAAATGCAACAAGAATCTCTTTCAGATCAAGACCTCACTCGGATGGAGGTTGCAATTGAAGAGGCTCTTGTCAATATCATCCATTATGCTTATCTTGATAAAGAAGGAAAGATAGAGCTGACATGTCGTTTTTGTTTTAATGAATTTATTGAACTTGTCATTAAAGACCATGGCATTCCTTTTAATCCTCTTAAAGCTCATAAGGAAGTGGATAAGGAAACCGAACTCCATGAAAGAAAAGAAGGAGGTCTTGGGATTGCTTTTATCAATCAATTGATGGATGAGATCAGGTATGAAAGGAGAGAAGGGGCAAATATTTTAACACTTCGAAAAATCCATTCTGGTTCCTCTGAACCTGGGTCTTCCCCTCACTAGCCTCTATTTCGCATCCCTTTCTTTCGAAAAACATTTGTGTGTGCCTTTCCCCAGAGGGGCAAGCGAAATGCGGGTTAAAGTCTGGAGATTAACCTTTATTTTTAATCGATGAGATCACTTCTTCTGTATCGATGACATCAAAGATATAGTGTTTGAGCAATCTTAGGATAAGTTTTGGAGTGTTGTAGACTCCTTGTGTTGAGAAAACAACTTCTAAACGAGGGTTCTTTTCATGAACCATGGCAATGAGAACAATGGTTGTGGCGGTATCATCAATGAGTTTGGGAACAATCCAAATTGCAAAGTGGTGATTAAATAAGGTCACTTTTTCAGATGTTTCAATGACATGAAAGTAATGAGGGAGTTGCTCATTTGCTTTTTCTTTTTCAAAGGATTCTTGTGTAAGAAGACCTGATTTTTCGAGAAGCTCGAGATTCACTTCAATGATACCTTCTGGAATCCATCTTGTTAGATTAGAAATAAATTCATGATAGGCTTGGTCTAATTGCATAGGATTCATCGGAACCTTCTTAAGGGTAGCATTATAAAATTTAAAACATAGCTTTTTTGTATCTAGCCCGCATTTCGCGTGCTATCTCTAGAAAAACGGCATGTTCTGTTTCGCTGGAACATCCAATAAACTCTTTTAGGTGAGGTTGCAAACTTCCCCCCCTCGAGAATTTCTTGGCGTTTCCGAAAACAGTTTGGACCCTTGTTTCCAGCAGAGGGCATGCGAAATATGGATGAGTCACGACACGACATTGGCGAAATTTGGATTAACCTCTTTTTTTCTTCATAAAGCGGGTCATCTTTTTTTTAAAGAACGATTAAAAAGTTTTAACTTTAAAATTAACCAAACGATTAAAATTGAATTAAATAGGATTAGAATTTTATCTAAATGGAAAAAATGTTAAAAAGAATAGAAGTTAGAATGGAGAAAAGATGTTCGTTTTCATTTTACAATATCTATGTTGCAAGTGCATCCGTATTTTACGCCAACTCTTTCGAAAAGGCGTGCGCGGGTATTTTTCAAGACTTAAGAAATTCTCGAGGAGGTAAGTTTGCAACCTCACCTAAAAGAGTTTATTGGATGTTCTAGCGAAACAGAGCATGCCGATGTTTCTACTAAAGGTGGCGTAAAATGTGGGTTAGGGCAATTTAAGGAAACATGGATCTATAGATACATGTCTATCTTCACTCTTTTGGTGATTTGTTTAAGCTCTATTTCAGCAACGCCCCTTAAAGTGCATGTCGATGCAAAAGCAGCTCTTGTAATGAATGCAAAAACAGGAGCTATTTTATATGAGAAAAAAGGGGATGAGATGCAATATCCTGCAAGTCTTACAAAAATTGCAACGCTTTTATATGCCTTAGAGAAAAAAAAAGGGAATCTGGATGAAGTGATCTCTTGTCCGAGTTATTGTTTAAAAAGGATTCACTCAAATGTTAAAGTTGCACATGATTATCAAGATCCTGCTTACTGGCTTGAACCAGATGGGACCCATTTTTGGATTAGACGAGGAGAAAAACTAAGCTTTAGAAATCTTCTTTATGGATTGATGCTTGCTTCTGGTAACGATGCTGCCAATTGTATTGCCCATCATGTGGGAGGGAGAGTCGATAGCTTTGTAGAAGGGATGAACAATTATTTAAAACAAATAGGATGTAGACAGACCCATTTTTGCAATCCTCATGGTCTTCATCATCCGAAACATGTCTCAACTGCTCATGACATAGCCCTTATAGTTAAACAGGCGCTTCAAAATTCCTTAATAAGAACCATTGTTGCCTCAAAGCAACATGAACGTGCAAAAACAAATATGCAAGAGAAAAAATTATTTTTTCAGCATAACTTACTTTTGAAGGAGGGGAAGTTTTTTTACTCTCATGCAATTGGGGTTAAAACAGGGTATACTTCAAAAGCAGGGTATAATTTGGCAGCAGCAGCAACTCAAGGAGAAAGAGCGCTTATTGCAGTGGTTTTGGGATGCAAAGATTCAAAAGAACGTTATAGGGATACGATCCGCCTCTTTGAAAAAGCCTTTTCGGAATTAGAAGAAACAAGACTTCTCTTCGGTAAAGATGAGAACCTTTTTATACGAGAGGTGGATCAGGCAAGAGGTGTTCTTTCAGCAGCCCTTATTGATGATGTCAAAATCCATTACTTTCCTTCGGAAGAGCCCGAAGTACGCATTGAAATGCATTGGGAAGCGATAGATTTGCCGATTCAAGCAGGGACGTGGGTGGGTGAAATGCATGTTTATGATCAAAATCAGATTCTTTTGGAAAAAGCCCCTCTTTATGCAAAAGAAAATGTTGAGAAAAAAAGATATCTTAAATTCCTGGAATATTTGAATTTAGGCTCTTATTGGAAAAAACAGCTCATAGGAATCGTAGCATTTTTTATTTTGGGAGGGCTGCTTTTTTATTTTGTAGACTCTAGAAGATGAAGGTGGAGACGGTGAAAATCTTCTAAGGAGAGTTCTTGAGAGCGGACCTTGGAAGAGTGTCCAATTTTTGTAAGGGCTGCTCCGATCTTGGAGGGAGGATAAAACGCACTTAAAGAATTGCGCAATGTTTTACGTCTTTGGTTGAATGCTTTTCGGATCAAAAAGAGAGGAGAGCTGGTTTTAGGATCTCTTTTTTTAAGAGTCAGTTCGATTAAGGCAGAGTTGACTTTTGGTTTGGGATAAAAAGAGGTTGGTTTCACTTTAAATAAAAATTTTGCTTTTGCATAAAATTGTACAAAAAGGGTCAATGAACTGTAATTTTTTGTGCCTTTTTTTGCTAAAATTCTTTCAGCAATTTCATATTGAACCATTAAAATGAGAGAGGAAATTTTTTCTTCTAGAGGAAGGAATTTCTGCAGGAAAATTCCAGTGATATGATAAGGCAGATTGGCAACAACTTTTATTTGAGTTTTTAAAAGAGCTTTGAGATCTATGTTTAAAACATCCCCGCATATAGGGGTAAGTTCAGGGGAGTTCCATCTTTTTAAGGCATGATAGAAATTAAGATCTTTTTCAATGGCTATCACCGATGCTTTTGCATTAAGAAGGGCATCTGTCAAAACTCCAGGCCCAGGTCCAATTTCAAGAATGGGTTCTTTTGGCTTAATTTTTGCACTTACAATGATTTTATCGAGAATATTTTTATCGATTAAAAAATTTTGTGAGAGAGACTTTTTAGGAGATGTTTTTAGAGTTTTGAGAAAGGCTTTTAAGGTGGTGGGACGGTATAAATGAAAGGGGGTGGTAAATCCATAGTTCTCACAGGATTTTGGGAAAGCTTGGGATGCCTGTTGCCTAACCTGCATTTCCCGCAACCTTTAGAAAGATCCGCATGCGCTGTTTTCCGCTTCCGATGCATCCAATACATTCTCTCCGAAAGATCACAAACTTATCCATTCGAAAATTTCTTAGCGTTTCAAAACACAGTCGTTTGCATCTTTTTCCAGCGCTTATGAGAAATGCAAGCTGAGAGGTTCTTATGAAGGCAGATTTTTTATGCATACACTTTAAGGATAGTAGAAAAAAGGTTGGTATTCTTTAGGGAGAGGGAAACGGCCTCCTGTTTCTTCAAGATGGTACTTTTTCTTAAGAGTTTTATAGTAAAGCTTCTTTTCTTTTTCCAAAAAATAATTAAGCAGTTGGTTTTTTAGTTTGTCATGCATCCCTTCAAAATCTTCTGGACTTTGTTCTTTTAAAGATTCCAAATAAAAAAGACGAAATACAGGGCGCTTGTCAAAGCGGCTATATTGGGAAATTGGCTTTGAATAAGAAGCTTTGGAAAGATTTTGGATGGCTTCTAAGTGTTGCTTAGAGATTGAGTGGGCTTCTTTAGAGAGGAGGTCAGAGAGGGTAATGCGTATTTCAGGGTGATTTTCTTTGAGTTTTTCTTTCACATTTTCTAAACTTTTCCCCTCTTTTGTCAGAAGAAGATAAGCGTTGTTTGCAATTTCTTGACATACTTTTTTATCAGTACCTCTAATTGAAAAAACCCGATAGTTCCATTGAGTCACAGGGGGATTTTTCTTTAAATACTCCTGGTAGGTTTGTTTAACGATTTGAGGAGTCACAGTTTGAAGGACTTTAGCATGGACTTTATGCCACATCATTTGTTGTAATAGAAGTTCTTTTCGAATCAACTGACGTGCTTCTTCATATTTTAAAGGGACTTTTTCAAGGTTTTCCATGATATAAGGGCCAAAACGTTTTTCTAATTCTTCTCTCACTTGTCCATCACTGACTTTGAGTTCTTTTTGCTGAGCTTCTAACAGGGCAAGCTCAGAGCAAATCATGTCCTCTAAAGTTTCTTCCCAACGACTCATATAGAATTGGGGCTTTTCAGCATTTGAGAGCTTAAGAGAAGGGTCAAATTCATAAAGAAAAAGGTCCATTTTTTTCACTACATCAAGAAGAGAAATCACCTTTCCATTGACCTTTGCAAGAGCGCAGTTATTGATAATAAGGGGAGATTCGGTTTGCATTAAAGAGGGGGGTTTAGAAAAAGATTGCAAATAGGGGAAAGGCTCAGTAGCCTCTAACAAGGCTAAACAAGAAAAGCAAAGCAAGAATATTGATTTTTTCATCACAGCAAGCAAGTCCTAGTAAGAAAGTTTTGCACAAAAAAACCCATCCATCCTTTCGTAATCATGAAAAGTAGAAAAAGGAGGACAAACTAATTTCAAATGATATTCCTCAGTAAAATAAGAAATTTGTTTTTCGTTTTCTTCTGGGAAAACGCTACATGTAGCATAGACGATTTGCCCATTAGGATGCAAAAATTTTAACGCGTTTGCAAAAATTTTCCGTTGTTCAATCAAAAGGCGATCGAGAAGTTTTTGGTCAATTTTCCATTTCATATCGGGATTGCGCCTTAAAGTTCCACTTCCACTGCAGGGGACATCAAGAAGAATCCAATCCATTTTTTTTAAGAGTCCTTTTCGTTTAAGATGACGATTGGAAAGGGGATGTCCGTTTTGAATTCCGGCCCGTTTTAATCGTTTTTTTGCTTCTAGAAGCATACGAGGCCGAATGTCATAGAGATAAATTTGCCCTTTCCCTTTCATTTTATGGGCAAATGCAAGTGTTTTCCCTCCTGAACCAGCACAAAAATCTAAAACATGGTCTCCTGGTTTTGGATTCACATAATCTGCAACAAGTTGGCTTGCTTCATCTTGCATTTCAAAAAGACCTTCCTTGAACTCAGGAAGAGCAAAAAGATGCATTTTTTCATGAAAAACGATTCCAGAAGAGGAATGTTTACATAGGGAAAACGCATAGCGGTTTTCCCATTTTAAAGCAAGAGCAGCTCTTGATGTTTTTAAAAGATTGGCGCGTAGAGTGATACTTCCTTTTCGATTTGAATGTAGGCAAAAGAATATGGTTTTTTTAATTCCATAAATACTTTTTAATTTATTAAAGAAAAGTTTAGGAAAGCTCAATCGAATGTGAAGAGGGATCTCTTCTTGATTTTGAAATTGCATGGGGTCGATTTTTAAAAAGGTTTCTAATTTTTTTTTAAAATCTATAGGATGCTTAGAGACATAATCGAGAAGTCCTTTCCAGCGGATCATGCCATAAACCGTTTCAGCAATGATTAAGCGGTCTTTGGAGCCAATAGCTCGGTGTTTTCTGAAATAGGAATGAAGAAGACGATCAAGAGGAGAACATTTTTTATCTAGCTCAGCAAAAACCGCTAAAAGATGATTCTGATAAAATTTTTTCATTTTTTAATGATTCCTTATCATTTAATTCGAAAAAATAAAGCATTTTCCCTAAGATAAATCATCAAGAGTAGATCGTTTTCTCATGATATAAGGGCAAGAAACTAGACTTAAGCTCTATGAATGTAAGGCTGATAGTGGCTATTATTTTACCCCTCTTAGGGAAATCTTAGCAACGGTCTTTTGCGTGAAATTAAGGGTTTGGCATATATAAAATGAGCCAAAAAAGAAAAGTTTTATTTTTTATTGGACGTGCTCTTATCAGTTTCATTTTTCTTATTTCTGGGATGAAAAAAATATTTAACTGGGAAGGGTGTCTAGAAAATCTTATTATGACTCTTTGTGATTGGCATATTCATTTAAATGGATCTGCTTTTATTGAATGGCTCATGCATGCTGCTCCTATGTTACTGACGTTTGCCCTATTTTTTGAAATTGTGGGGGCTTTACTTTTACTTGTAGGATATTGTTATCGTATTGGAGCACTCTTTTTACTTGTTTTTTTTATGCCTGTAACTATTTTTCAACATCCATTTTGGTTCCAAGTAGGAGATCAATACCAATTGGAATTTCAATTCTTTTTAACAAACCTTGCTTTGATTGGTGGCTTGCTCCTTTTGTCTTTAAATCCTCGATTTGCTTTCCCTTCTAAGCAATGAAAAAATCTTATCTTCTTTTTATCTTTAGCTTTGTGATTGTAGCTTGGGGACAACCCGATTTCAGCCGTTTTTTATCTCTAGTTGCAAGTGGTGTGGGTTTTGCTCTTTTTTGGCTTGGGTTGTTTTCGATTTCGAATCCAAAAAAACGGTTTTTTTTAAGTTTTTTTTGGTTTGCTCTTGTTCAAGCTGTTCAACTTTCTTGGCTTATTTCTATTGAATATCAAGGAATCTATATTTTATTTGTCTATGGATTTTTACTTCTTTTTTTAGGGATGCAATTTGGGTGTTTGACTTTTTTTTTCCCTAATAGAGGGTCTTTAAAAAATAAAAATATTTTACTTATCGGCAGTTTATGGACTCTTTTTGAGTGGAGCCGTCTTTTTATTTTTTGTGGTTTTGCTTGGAATCCTATTGGACTTAGTATGACGGCTTTTGCTGCGTCTTCTCAACTTGCCTCTGTTTTTGGGGTTTTTGGACTTTCTTTTTGGACAGTCATTGCAAATCTTTTATTTTTAAAAGCATTTCTGAGACCTATGCATCCCTCATTTAAGCTGATTGAAATGCCCTTTTTTGCTAAAAAATTCCCCTCTGATTCAAAGATCTCTTCTAGAACTGGCTTTGCCAACCGTAAAAATTTTTATCTAAAAAATCTCTATTTGATTTGCTTAAAGCGGTTATGGAGGAGTCTCTTTCTTTTTAAAAAATGGGACCACAAAATTTTTACTGCCATCATTTTCTTTTTATTTCCTTATCTCTTTGGTTTTTTACATCTCTATTATCATGATCACCATCATTTAAAACAGCGAAAGTTTTATGATATTGCTTTGGTTCAAACGGCTTTGCGTCCTGATGAAAAGTCATTTTTTTTCAATTCAAAAAGAACTTCGCTCTCTCCTTATGAACAATGGAGTGCGATTTTAAACTACCTTAAGCAAGGAGAGGTGGGAAAATGGGATTTGATTGTTCTTCCCGAATATGCCCTTCCTTTTTCAGCTTATGCAATGGTTTATGCTTATGAAGATGTTGAAAAAGTTCTTAAGGATATTTGGAGGGATGATCAAAAGTGGACTCATTTATTGATCGATCCTTTTGCTCAGACTCTCTCGAAAGGAAAAGAGACAAAGTGGTATGTAAATAATTTATTTTGGGCAAAAGCATTATCAGAACATTATGGGGCTGAAATTGCTTTAGGGCTTGATGCTCAAGATCCAAAAGAAGAAAGGAATTACAATGCGGCTTTTCATATTCAGCCAAGGTCTTTGGGGATTCATCGATATGAAAAGCGTGTTCTTTTACCTTGTGTGGAATACCTCCCTTTTTCTTTTATAAAACCTCTAATTGCCAAATTTGGAATTGTTGCCTTCTTTTCCCATGGGAAAGAAGCCAAAGTGTTTCAGGGAAAGTGTTTGCTTAATTTTTCTATTTGTTATGAGGAGTGTTTCGGTCATTTAATACGAGAAGGAAAAAAAGGGGGAGCTGAACTTTTTGTCAATATGACCAATGATGCTTGGTTCCCTTCATCGCGCTTGCCTTATAAGCATTTTTACCATGGAAAATTGCGCTCTATTGAAAATGGAGTTCCTCTTGTTAGAGCTTGTAATACAGGAATTACAGGGGCTGTAGATAGTTTAGGACGTGTTGTTGGCACTTTTGGTCATGCAAGTCCCGAATGGAAAAAAGGGGTTTTTTCTATTTCTCTTGATCTTTACAATTTTTCGACTCTTTATACATTGTTTGGGGATACATTCATTATTTTGATTTGTTTGATTTGTTTTTTTTATTCATGGACTTCCAAGTGGTGTTTGAAGGTAAAGAAGAGATGAGACTGAGAAATCCGCTTGATGTTAATAGAGTGTCTCTATAGTCTTAGGATGAAAAAGTCTGATTTTTTATGATGGCTTTTTGCTTTGTGTTATTGAGGTTTTACATGTCTCTTCCCGATGAAATATCTTCGTCTAGAAAACATCAACGGTCTCTTAAAGTTTCATCTTCACTCAGTGGAATAGGACTTTTTACTGGGATTAGAACGCAGGTGAATATTCGCCCTGCTCCTGAAGGAGTAGGTATTTTATTTCGGCGTGTTGATCTTCCAAATAAGCCCACTCTTGCAGCACAGGTTGGGAATGTTTTAGACACTCCGCGATGTACTATTCTTGGAACAGATGAATTTCAGATTCAAACTGTAGAACATATTCTTTCTGCTATTAAAGCTTTTGATTTGGATAATGTCATCATTGAGATTGATGGCCCAGAAATTCCAAGTTGTGATGGAAGTTCTTTACCTTTTGTTGACATGATCCGGAAAGCAGGGGTGGTCTCTCAATCAGCTACAAAAAAAGTACATCATTTGGAAATGCCTATTTTTTGGTCGAAAGGAGATGTCCATCTTGTTGCTCTTCCTGCAGAAGAATTTCGGATCAGCTATACTCTCAGTTATCCCAATAGTAAACTTTTGAAATCTCAGTTTTGTACGATACATATCAATGAAGAGACTTATGAACAAGAAATAGCTCCTGCGCGTACATTTTCTCTTTATGAAGAGGTTGTTCCTTTGATTGAAAAGGGAAATATCAAGGGAGGACGTTTGGATAATGCTGTGATCATCAAAGGAGATTCGATTTTAAATCCAGAAGGAATTCGGTATGCAGATGAAATGGTGCGCCATAAAATTCTCGATCTTATGGGAGACTTGCTTCTTGTCGGATCTTCTTTTCTTGCTCATATTATTGCAATTCGTTCTGGTCATTTTTCAAATACCTCTTTTGCAAAAGAACTCATGAGTAATTTTAGTGTGGAGAAGTGGTAATGGGACACAAAAATTCTAACACCCTTTTCGGAATTAAAAAAATCTTAGAAATTTTGCCACATCGTTACCCTTTTTTGCTCGTTGATCGAATCATTGACCTTGATTTAAATAGCAACTGTATCGTTGGATTGAAGTGTTTGACAATTAATGAGACCTTTTTTCAAGGTCACTTTCCACATGCCCCCATTATGCCAGGGGTTTTAATTTTAGAAGCTCTTGCTCAAACAGGGGGAATTTTAATTTATGAAAAAGGGTATAAAGATAAAACAGCTGTTTTACTCAATGTGAAACAAGCTAAATTTCGTCGTCCTGTTTTTCCAGGAGATCTTCTTTATCTCCATGCACAAGGAATTCATTTTGGGTCTAGAGGAGGAAAAGTGGAAGCGAAAGCACTTGTTGAAAATAAGGTGGTTGCTGAAGCAGAGATTGGGTTTGCACTTCGAGAAAAGGATCAAGTTTGATAAGTGGTGGGATGATTAAAAATACCATTGTTAGTCCTTTGATTTTAAAATTAAGTGTGGATGCCCATGTCTAATATTCACCCTACCGCGATCATTGAACCAGGTGCGAAAATTGGAAAAAATGCCACGATTGAATCTTATGCTGTGATTAAAAAATCTGTTGTATTAGAAGATAATGTGGTTGTTAAATCACATGCTTATCTCGACGGTCATACAACAATTGGGGATGGAACGGTCATTTATCCCAGCGCAAGTATTGGAACAAAAACGCAAGATCTCAAGTTTAGAGGAGAAAGGACCTATGTCAAAATAGGAAAAAATTGTGAAATTCGGGAATTTGTGACAATTAACTCCTCTTGTCAAAAAGATACGGTGGTCTCGATTGGCGATGATTGTCTTATTATGGCTTATTGTCATATCGCTCATAATTGCACGATTGGGCATCATGTCATCATGGCAAATGGAGCCATGCTTGCAGGTCATGTGACTATTGGGGATTTTGTAGTTATTGGAGGAATGACCCCTATTCATCAATTTGTGTGTGTGGGATGCTATGCCATGTTAGGAGGGCTCAGTCGCATTACAAATGATGTTCCTCCTTATACTCTTGGAGCGGGTGTGCCTTATCGTTTAGGAGGATTGAATCTTGTGGGACTCAAAAGGAATTCTTTTCCTTATGAACTTCGAAGAGATCTCTCATTGGCTTTTCGTTTAACTTACCGTTCTGGATTGCATCTCAAGGAAGCGCTTGAGCGTATCGAAGAGACAATTAAAAGTAGTGTGCCGATTAGGCATTGGGTGGATTTTTGTCGCAAATCAAAACGAGGGCTGATTGGACTTCAGGGAGTAAGTCGCTTTCATAAAGATGAAGTCAGTGAATATCAAGATCTCTTAGAAAAATAAAGGTTTTCTAGGATGTCAACTTTGAACTTATCAATTGGTGGCTGATGCTTTATGAGAATTATTTTTTTTGGTACACCATCTTTTGCAGCAAATGTTCTTGCTTTTCTAATCGAGAAAAAAATCGATGTTGTTGCAGTTGTGACAAAAGTTGATAAACCTAG
>JANQJX010000075.1 GCA_028281425.1 Simkania sp. | reverse complement strand
ATGGGGGGGGGGGGTAGCTCTATTGAACTGCCCTTCGATTCGACTCAAAAAATCTCACCTATATTGATACAGCGCTAAAGGGAAAGATAGGGGGCAATCCGGGGTAGAAATTTATTTTTTTCTTTTTGAATCTTCTTCTAAAAGAATTTGATCTTGAGTTAAAATGAACGTTTAAAATGAATGCGATAAGATATAAAGATGTTAAAAAAATATATATTCATTACAGGTGGTGTTGTTTCTTCTCTAGGCAAAGGATTGCTGTCTGCTTCTATTGGAATGTTGCTTGAAAAACAGGGGTTTAAAGTAGCTTTACTTAAATTTGACCCTTATCTCAATGTGGATCCTGGAACGATGAACCCTTTTCAGCATGGAGAGGTGTATGTTACAGATGATGGGGCTGAAACCGATCTTGATCTTGGCCATTACTTTCGTTTTACTAATTCTCCTATTTCTAAAGCTTCTAATGCAACTTCTGGCCAGATTTATGAGACGATTATCAAAAGAGAAAGGCAAGGAGATTATTTGGGGAAAACAGTGCAAGTGATTCCCCATGTCACCGATGAGATTAAAGCACGTATTGAGCTTTGTGCAAATCAGGTGGGGGGGATTGAGATCACACTTGTTGAAATTGGGGGGACTGTTGGAGATATCGAATCACAACCTTTTTTAGAAGCCATCCGTCAATTTCGCTTAGAGCATCCTAAAGATTGTATCAATATCCACCTTTCTTATGTTCCCTACCTCAAAGCAGCAGAGGAAGTCAAAACAAAACCTACACAACATTCGGTTCAAATTTTGCGTGGGATTGGAATTTTTCCCGATTTGATTCTCTGTCGTGCGGAACAAACATTGAATGATTTAGTCAAAGAAAAAATCTCTTTGTTTTGTAGTGTTTCTAAAGATTGCGTATTTGAAATTGTAGATTTAGAAGATTCTATTTATGAACTTCCCCTTCATTTAGTCAAACAAAAGCTCAATCAAAGGCTTTCCCATCTTTTACATTTAAAATGCAAAAAACTTGATATTACCGATTGGGAAACTCTTATTTTGAAAATCAAATCTCCTAAAAGGTCTCTTAAAGTAGGTCTTGTTGGAAAATATATTACCCATAAAGATGCTTATAAATCGGTTTTTGAATCCCTTCGGCATGCTGCAAGTGCCTCTCATACTGAAATAGAAATTTATGGGATTGAGTCTGATTCAATAGAACAAAATAAAGAAAAGATGAGGTGTGATGGCTATCTTGTCCCAGGAGGGTTTGGAAAGCGAGGTTGGGAGGGAAAGATTAATATCGCACAATTTTGTCGAGAAAATAGGATTCCTTATTTTGGCATTTGCCTTGGGATGCATGTTCTTGTCGTTGAATTTGCTCGCTCTATTTTAAAGCTTAAAGGAGCCGATTCTACCGAAATGAATTCTAAAACTCAAGATCCTATCATCTCTCTTCTCGCTGAGCAAAAGGAAATTAGAAATCTAGGTGGGACGATGCGTCTTGGAGCTTTTCCTTGTCACATTCAGTCCAATACAAAAGCCTATAGAGCCTATCAAAAACCTCAGATTTTTGAAAGGCATCGTCATCGCTATGAATTTAATAATCAATATAAAAAAAAATGCGAAGAAAAAGGGCTTCGGATTTCTGGAATCTATCCCAAGGAAGGGTTTTGTGAAATTGTGGAAATGATCGATCATCCTTGGATGATAGGGGTTCAGTTTCATCCTGAATTTCAATCTAAACCCAATGCACCTCATCCTCTTTTTTGTTCTTTTATCAACGCTATGCTTCGAGAAACAAAAAATGGGTAGGATTTTAGGGATTGACTATGGAAAAAAGCGTCTTGGCCTTGCTTTTTCCGATCCAACAAAAACGATTGCTTCTCCCTTTAAAATGCTTCTAGCCAATAAAAATCATATGGAGACCATTAAGAATCTATTAGAAGAGATTAAGTCTTATGAAATTGAAGCAATTTTAATTGGGCTTCCCCTTCATCTCTCCAATTTAGAAAGTAAGCTCTCTTATTTTGTGCGTCAATTTGGAAAAGCTTTGGAAGAAGAAAGCCAAATCCCAGTCATTTACTGGGATGAGCGACTGACCTCGAAACAAGTAGAAAAAGTCTTAATCGAAGGAGCTGTTAAACGGAAAAAAAGGAAACAGTCTATAGATGTGATGAGTGCGATCCTTATTTTACAAAGTTATTTAGATAGGACACGCGGGAATCCTCATCCCCTTTAGGGGATTGAGAGTGTCACATCCTCATCCCTTTATTTTTCATGTTTGAGCCGATTTTAGTGATCAGGTCAAGTCCTCTTGCTTGCAGCTTATCTGATAGTTTTTTTGAGATATCTCCTTTATCTCCAATC
>JANQJX010000041.1 GCA_028281425.1 Simkania sp. | reverse complement strand
TCTTGCTTATCGACTTCTTCATTACATAGAATTATAAAAAACCTTGAAAAATCTTGGGCAACAAAAAATCGTGTGAGTACCGAAAGTTCAAACAATAGGATCCAAAATGTTTAAAAACTCTCACTCCGCCTATCTCTCGCTTTGTGTAAGGAGAGTCACTTAAATTTTCCATGATTTGATATTTTACTGATTTTTTGCCATAAGGATAAAAAACTCATAAAGAGCCCGATAAAAGTTAAATTTACATGACATTTTTCCCAGAACCCATTAAACCTTCAGAAGGACGTCAAGAAGAGAACCTTATTGTCAATCCCATTGAGGGAGATAAACAAGGCAAAGATCATGATCATACAGCTCAATTACCTCCGAATAAAAAACAATCCCAAGCTTATGGATCGATCATTTGTTGGATAAAAAAAATTTTAACTCTATTTTCCAAAAATAAAGGGGAGGGGTTTGAATCGGATGATCTGACCAAAGATCTTATGAGTCTTAGAAATTTTTTGCAGCAAATGAAAAAAACAAATCAAAGTGAAAATAGTTCTTTTTGTCAGGACTTATCTGAGCTTTGGCATTCTCTTATGATCAATATAGAGCTTGCAAGTCGAGGAAAAATGAAAACCCAAATCAATCTCCCTCAAATTCAAACGATCCTTGAAGAAATCGACCATTACCCTAAAAATGAAGAGCATAAACTAGGGTTTTATCTCACCCAATATGCCGGAGAAAAATGGCTTCCTATCCCTTTCATGGAAATTCTTAAATCTCTCCATTTTGACTATGAGGCAAACCAAAGTGAAAGCATTCTTGAAAAATGGATTCAACTTCTCAATCGTTCAATCGATTCTTCTAATCATTGACAGGGACTTTTGAAATTCTCTATAATAAATCTCGTTTTTGTATAAATATGATTCTTAATTGATCTATGATTTGTAAAACTCCCAAAGGAACTTTTGATATTCTTCCCGAAGAGATCAAAAAACAAAATAGATGGAAGCTTTCTCATCACTACCAATTTGTCGAAAAAATCATGTACAAACTTGCCTACGACTATGGATTTCGAGAAATCCGAACTCCGATGTTTGAACAAAAAGAACTTTTTGTTCGTGGAATTGGAGAAACTTCGGATATTGTTTCAAAAGAAATGTATTTGTTTGAAGATAAAGCAGGTCGCCAAATGACATTGCGACCTGAAGGAACAGCTCCTGTGATTCGTTCATTTATCGAAAATCATTTAGAAAAACTTCATTCATGTCAAAAATTCTTTTATATCGGTCCCTTTTTTCGTTATGACAGACCTCAAGCAGGACGTTTTCGACAATTTCATCAATTTGGTGTAGAAGCAATTGGAAAAGAAGATCCCAAACAAGATCTCGAAGTCATCGATATGCTTATCGAGCTTTTTCGACGTCTTGGTCTTAAAAATCTCAAAATGATGCTCAATTCAATTGGAAATGAAGAAACCAGAAAAACGTATAAAGAAAAACTTCTCGATTATTTGCGTCCCTACTTTTCAACCCTTTCTCCTGAAAGTCAACTTCGCTTTGAAAAAAACCCTTTGCGCATTTTAGATACCAAAGATCAAGATGAAATGAAATTATTAAAAGAAGCTCCAAATATTCTTGATTTTCTAGATCGTAAAAGCCTAGCTCATTTTAATACCCTTTGTAATCTTCTCAAAGAGCATCATATCCCCTACGAGGTCAACCCAAAACTCGTGCGAGGACTCGATTATTATGATCAAACTGTTTTTGAACTCACATCCCATCTCCTAGGAGCTCAAAATGCTCTTGGTGGGGGAGGACGTTACAATCACCTTATTCCGATGCTTGGGGGACCCCATCTTCCTGCAATTGGTTTTTCTATTGGAATTGAACGACTTTTACAAGCTATGGAAGAAGAGCTCATTCCCTTTCCTAAACCTTTAATTCCTTTTGTTTGCCTCATTCCTTTAGGAGAAGAAAACATCTCTTTGTGCTTAAAGTTTCTCTATCAGTTAAGACATCATCAGATTCCAGCTGAGCTCACTCAAGCTAAAAATCTTCAAAAATCGCTTCAAATTGTCAATTCCCTTCATACTCCCTTTGCTATCATTATCGGAGATGAAGAACGTAAAAAGAAAAATATCTTACTCAAAGATATGAAACGAAAAGAACAAAAAACTTTTGAATTTGAAAAAATTGTTTCTTTTTTAATGGAAAAATGGAGCTATAACTGACATGACTCCCTTTGATTACAGAAGAACGCATCCACTCAATGCCTTGCGTCCATCGGACATCGGGAAACAAGTGACCCTATCAGGTTGGGTTCACCGTCAACGCGATCATGGGGGACTTATTTTTATCGACCTCCGCGATAGACATGGAATCACTCAAATCATTTTTGATCCCGAAATTTCTAAAGAAGATCATGAAAAAGCTTCTATCCTCCGCCTTGAATGGGTCATTTCAATCAAAGGAAAAGTAAGACTCCGTGGCAAAGGACTTACAAATCCTAAACTCCCAACAGGAGAAATCGAAGTTGAAGTCCATGATTTTGCAATTTTATCACAAGCTAAACCCCCTCCTTTTTCAATTTCAGATGATCATACAAATGCACACGAAGAGCTCCGCCTTAAATACCGCTATCTCGATCTAAGGCGGAAAAATCTCAGTGAAAAATTGGCCCTTCGTCATCAAGCCTTTTTTACAACTCGAAAATTTTTCAATGATCAAGGGTTTTATGAAATTCAAACCCCTCTTTTAGCACGCTCTACTCCTGAAGGAGCCCGTGATTATCTCGTCCCCTCTCGCATACATCCGGTTCATTTTTATGCTCTTCCTCAATCACCACAAATCTTCAAGCAACTTCTTATGATAGGAGGTATAGATCGTTACTTTCAAATTGCTTCTTGTTTTCGAGATGAAGACCTTCGCTCTGATCGCCAACCCGAATTCACACAACTTGATATTGAAATGAGTTTTGTGACTCTAGAAGAGATCAAAATACTCATGCAATCCTATCTCAAGACTCTCTTCAAAGAATGTATTAACTATGAGATCCCAGAAACAATCAAAGCAATGCGCTATTTTGACTGCTTGGAAATGTATGGAACAGATCGCCCTGATCTTAGATTCGAAATGCCTCTTATACGTCTTGACTCTATAATGAAAAATTCCAAATTTGCCATTTTTCGTGATCAAATCAAGCAAGGCGGTATTGTGAAGGGGATTTGTGTTAAAAAAGGGAAAGATATCTCCAGAAAAGAAATCGATCATTATACCGACTTTGTCAAAAAATTTAAATTAAACGGATTGGCTTGGATGAAAAAACAAGCAAAAGGATTCACTTCAGGTATCGTTAAATTTTTCACTATAGACCAACTAAAAGCAATCGAAGAAAAAATGGATGCAAAAACAAATGATCTTCTTCTTTTTGCTGCTGGAGATGAGAACATTGTCAATCAAGCTATGGATCATTTAAGACGTCTCATTGCTAAAGAACAAGGTCTCATTAAACAAAATGAATACCAATTTCTTTGGGTGTATGACTTTCCTCTCTTTGAATGGAATCAAGATGAAAAACGGCTTAAAAGTCTTCATCACCCTTTTACCTCTCCTCATCTTGAAGATCTTTCTCTCTTAAAAAAAGACCCTCTCAAAATGCGTTCTCTTGCTTACGATATCATCATCAATGGTCATGAAGTAGGGGGGGGATCTCAGAGAATTCACGATTTTAAATTGCAGAAAAAAATATTTGAACATCTCAACTTGAATGAGAAAGAGATCGATGAAAAATTTGGATTTTTTATTGAAGCCCTTCAATATGGCACTCCTCCTCACCTTGGAATTGCACTTGGGTTAGATAGATTAATGATGCTTCTGAGTCAAACAGAAAATATTCGAGATGTGATTCCTTTTCCCAAAACGCAAAAAGCAAGTGATCTGATGATGCAGTGCCCTTCCAAAATAAGTCCTTCTCAACTCAATGAACTCAAAATTAAACCAAATCCCAAAGAAATTCCTTGGATATAATTCTTATTAAGACTAGAGTAAAGACTTTCTAATTGATCTCAATAGGAGAATAAGATGACTAAAAAGATAAAAAGTCTCTTTTTTATTGTCTCACTTTTGTCTTTCATGTTTGGAACGGCACTTTCTGCTAATGAAGAAAGAAAGCCTATCGCCGAAAAAAAAGAAGAAAAAGATCTTGATGTTGATATTCCCAAGTTATCGGAAGCATTTGGTCATCTGATTGGGAAAAACCTTGAAGCCTTTGGCTTGCACTTTGATATGGGAAAAGTGATTAAAGGTCTTGAAGATTCTATCGCAGGAAAACAATCTCCAATGGATGACACAGCTTGTATGCAAGCCATCTCAATTGTCCAAGAAAAAGCTTTTCAAACACTTGCTAAAAAAAACCTTACATCTGCAGAGCAATTTCTGTCTGAAAATAAAAAAACTGAAGGAGTTGTTCTCTTAGAAAATGACAAGCTTCAATACAAAATTGAAAAAGAAGGAACAGGTCAGATTGTAAAAAATGGATTTACCCCCTTAATCCGTTATACTGGAAAATTTATTAATGGTGATATCTTTGGTTCTTCTAAAGAAGACGAACCGCTTTGCCTCGAAGAGACCATTAAGGGATTCAGTAAAGGCATTGTAGGAATGAAAGAAGGTGAGAAACGTATTCTATTTATTCATCCCGATCTAGGTTATGGAGAAGCTGGCTACCTTCCTCCTAACTCACTTTTGATCTTTGATATTGAAGTTGTCAAAGCCAATACAATTCCCAAACAAGAAGATTCTTTGACATCTACCCATTCAAGCAATGCAAAAAAAAAGGAAATTGCAGACATAAATGTACAAGAAGAAGAAAAAGCTCTTAGGTAAAAATCTAAATTTTTCCAGAGCTTATAAGAAATGTGGACTAGCCCTTTTCGAATATTTGGACGAGGGTTTTTTAATGTGATGAAAGCTATTCTCTATCGTCCCCAAATTCCTCAAAATACAGGTAATATTGTTCGTACTTGCAAAGTGACACAAACAGAGCTTGTCTTAGTCAAACCACTTGGCTTTAAAATTGATGATAAATCCTTAAAACGTGCTGGGCTTGACTATTGGAATGGTGCTAAAGTAAGTATCACTAAAAGTTTAGAGGACTATTTAGAAACAACGAAGTTTCCCTTTTACTTTTTTTCATCACATGCAAAAAAAATTTACTCAGAGGTTGAATATACAAGAGAAACCCTCCTTATTTTCGGATCTGAAGGTGCTGGGTTGCCTTCTCATTTCTGGAAAAAATGGAAAACGCATTTTGTCACGATTCCCATGCATAAAAAAAATCACTTGTATAAAAAAAATCGCTGTATCAACCTTTCTACAGCAGTTGGAATTGCCCTTTACGAAGCTTTAAGACAACAAGAATTCAAGTTTTGTTAATATCAATGCAAGTTAATTTCTTGTTTTGCATAAGGTGAGTTAAAATGATTCATTTGCACCCTTTTCCTATTTATAAGAAGATTCCTCAAACATTTTTTTACCCAAAAAAATTTAATGCTTTTCCTTTTTATAACCCCTCTTATCGGAAATATGTTTCTTTTACTCAATTGATTTATAAACCTTATCTTCCCCCATCAAAAAAGTTAGGTAATATCCCTATCAGAAAAATTACAACTCAAGGAAAACAAACGAAAATAGGTTATACTTCTCAACTAACAAAAAAAACCCTTTTGATTGCAAGTTTTCTTATTGGAGGGACAACATCTGCATTCGCTTATACGATGACCTCTAAAACTTCTCCTACAAAAATCATGCAAGAACCTTCTTCTTTTAATTCTAATATCAATCTTTGTACGATACAATCACATCCTCTCTCTCCTCGTATTGTTGAATGCATAAAAAATCAAGAAAAAATTTTGGGTTGGTTTAATTTTTTTCATTTAAAAGGTGACCGCATCGTATGCAGTAAAAAATTTATCGAATTTTTAAATTTCACATTAAAATATGATTTACTCACCTTAAAAGATGAAGAAAAAGAAAAAATCTCTCAAAAAGAAGGAGCACTCTCTTTGGAAGAGCTCAACTTCATACTACAACGTGAATTTAAAAGAAAAAAGAAAACAGAAAGATGGGATATTTTGCATAACTCTAAATATCTCCTCTATAAAAAAGAGCTTTTTTCTTTTTTCGAAGAACTTGGGTTGATAAATCCTACTTTTTTAAAAGCTAGTGTAAAAAATGTTCCTTCAAAAGATGGCATAGCACTCATCTTTGGTTCAACTGTCTCAAACATGTATTCTCGAGCACTTAAAACCTTCTTACTACATAAAAAAGGAAAGATCCATGTAAATAAGTTTTATTGCTTAAGTTCTAATCGACCTATAAAAGATACAGAAAGGAAAGATGAGAAAGGTCATAAGACAGGATTCAACGAATACACCCTATTACGTCAGATGATTTTAGAGGTAGAAGATGAAAAAACAAGGATTTATTGGAAAAAATTTTTCGAAGATCCAACAAACAGAACAGAAGTCAATGCTTTTTATTTTATCCTAAAAGATCGCATTTTAAAAGATGACTTCAAAAAATATCATCTTGTTTTTATTAACGCAAAGCCAAAAATAGGCAACGAAGACTATCGCACAACAACTGACGAGACATTAAATAAAATATTAGAACCTCTTAAAAACCATCATGAAATGTTTGCCTATTTGAATGAAACTATGTATTGCAGACTTTTTCATCAAACGCTCCTAAAGACTCTTTTATCAGAAGGAAACAACACTTCTCTTGATCAATTTGAGCAAAATTGTAAAAAATTGCAATTCAATTTTTGTTCGGGAAAGACGGTTTTAGAAGCGATAACGCAAGAGGAAGAATTGTCAAAAAAGATTAGAAAAATTCTCGATGAAATTGCTAGAAATGTCTATAACGTAAGAGAAAAGGAAAAAATTTTTCTTTCAATGTCTTAAATCAGGGATTAACCCCTGTTTCGCATGCCCACTTTAGAAAAATCCATATGCTCTGTTTTCCGATACATCCAATAAATTCTCTCGGCACAGTCTGTTTTCCATAGGGGGGCAGAGACATAAGGATTAAAGCATAAGACCTTCAAAAAAATCTATCCAAGTAAATGTTGCGTTTTTAATAACTTAAAAAGCTTCATTAATAAGCTCTTCAATGGCCTCTGCATCTCGTAGTCCAATTAAACGATGCACCTCCTTGCCTTCTTTATAAAGAATCATGGTAGGCACTGAAGTGACTTGATAATTTCCAGCAATTGCATGGTTTTTATCAATATCAAGCTTTCCAAACTGCGCTTTTGAACCCATTTTTTCGGCAACCTCTTCTAAAACTGGAGCAAGCATTTTACAAGGACCACACCAATCCGCATAAAAATCAACAAGTGTTACTCCAGCTTTAATCGTTTCTTCAAAATTTTCATTATTGAGTTCTATCATTTGATCTTTACTCATTTCTCGCTCCCTAAATTGAAGTCATTTAACAAACGGATTATACTCTCTTTTAAGTTTTTTCCCTACAGGAAAGTACATGGATACGACTTTTGACATCCTCCTCTCCGTAAACGAAGAGGATTCCCTAGTGCTTTAACAGCACTTTGGAGAGTTAAGCATGCATCGCTGCTTCCTACTAGTTCCTGC